>JAFLJV010000187.1 GCA_022712845.1 Sulfurimonas sp.
AAAGCTATAATATCTTGAAAAATCACTACATTTGGCGAGGCTAAAGCCTCACTTCCAATTATTTTATTTTTAATTATTAGCTTTATTTTTTCAGGAATAAATTCAAACTTCCAATTAAATTTATTATTGTTTACAGCATCTCTGAAGTGAGGATTCATCCTCGCCAAAGTTAATATTTCAATCATTCATACACCCCATAAAACCTCACGAATGAAACTTCGGCTTCAGCCAACTTCAAAGGATTATTTTTTATATAATTATACACAGTATTAAAATGTTTCTCATCTCTTATAGCTTTATCATAATAATCTTTAGCCCAAAACTTTCCATCTTTATTTATCATCTCATTAATTATTTTTGCACTACTACCTTTTATACTATGCAAAACTGTAGCTAATTTTTTAAACGGTTTTATAAGTAAATGTATATGATTTGGCATAATTACAAAGGCAATTAATTCATATAAAACTTTATCTTTGCTCTTTAAAAAATCACTCATCCAAACTAATACTTCATTATTCAAATAAGAGCCTTTTTGTGAGTTATCTAAATAATCATCTATCTCAAATTGCTTTTTAGAGTTTGATATATTTTGTAATGATAGTCTTTTTAAATATTCATCAGTACTAGCATGTGTACGAAAAGTTATAAACTGATAGTACCCAAGCATATCAATATGCGGAAGATGTTTATACTGCATTTTAATTATCTAACCAAGTTCTCGGAAGTGAGGCTTCAGCCTCGCCAAAATCCATCACACCACTCGGAAGTGAGACTTTAGTCTCGCCATAAGTTTTAATATCTTGACAAGTTATTATATTTTGCGAGGCTAAAGCCTCACTTCCGATATATATTTGTAGTATTAATAAGTTTTTATTCATTTTAAAATACCACTTTCTACAAAATTATTTAGTTTTTCAATTAATTCTTTATCTTCTTCTTTAAAATATTTTATTTTTACATTATATTTATATAATTGAAATAACATAATTTTATTATTTTCTATATACTTAAAAATTTCTTTTATATTTTCTTCTTTTTTTTCATTTTCTGGTTCTATACTTTTTTTTAGATTATATATAAATAATGATTCTATAGTACTTTTATCCTTCTGATCTAAAATTATTTCATCTCTTACAATCATTGGTATATTATTTATAATATTTGGTAAATAACGTTCTTCAATACCAAATCCAAGTTCTATTTTTATAAATTTCATTCTGAATATAAGATTGTATCTAACAAACAAAACAGTTATTAAAACGAGCATAAATATTTCATGCTCATTTTCAGAATGATTTTTATACTCCAAACAATTATCCAAAACTTGAATAAATATTCTTGCGTTTTTCTCTTCTGTTATTTTTATAGCTTCAAGTATTTTATCTTTATACTCATCCAAATCAGTATACTTTTCTTTATATATTGTCTCAAACAGTTCATCTACAGTTGGGTCTAAAAGCAAAAACTTATTTACACTTTTCTCTTTAATCCTACTAAACACTTCACTATCATTTTCTTTAAAAAACTCTTGATTAGTAATAATTACAGTTTTTGTTTTAAACTCTTCTGTTAGGTTTGTTATAAAACCAAACAAATCATTCAAATCTATCTTAGATGATTTTCTTTCAAAATCATCAAAACATACTATTCCACCATCTTTTAATCTACCAACACCTTTTTCAATTTGTTGTTTTATATTTTCTTGTTCAAGTTTTTCTACTGTTTTTTCAGCATCAACTTTTACACCCATTCCATAAGCATTAAAAGAGATTTTTGGCATAAAGCTTGCAACTTTTGTAAATACTGAAAATGTTGAACTTATAATACTTTTATTATCACTTGCCGAAAAATTATATGAAAGTTGTTGTATCTCATTTTGTAACTCCTCGATATAATCTTTACCATAAAGACTGATAAATATATAACTTTTGTCTTTTCCTTCATCTTTTAACTTTTTAACAAGTTTATTTTCCATCTCATTTTTCCAAAAATGAGTTTTCCCACTCCCCCATACTCCACTAAGCATAAGAATTTCACCATTGCGATTATCTTGTTCAAAATAAGGATTGCTGCCACTTAGTAAGTATTTTTTTATATCTTCTTGATTAGCCATTATTTCCCTTTACTCAGATATTTTTATTATTTTAACGATAAAGTATATTTTTTGTTAAAAATATGTCAAACTGCAATATTTGTTTAATTTAACATCTCGGAAGTGAGGCTTCAGCCTCGCCAAAAGCTTTAATATCTTGAATAATTGCTACATTTTGCGAGGCTGAAGCCTCACTTCCGTAATACAATTACTCTCTCCCACAAACAATTTTATAATCACAAAAAAGACAATTTTTCTCATCTTCACACTTTTCAAAATTCACATCTTCAATCTGTAGTAAATCTTTTATATGTGATTGAAGTAAATCTAATTTTTCATTTAAAAAAGCCTCATTTACTATTTTTGATTCTTTTAAATCATAATATCCACAACCAACTACATTGCCAAATCCACCAGCTAAAAGATAGTAAAACTCTAGTTGAAAGTCTGTTGCTTCTGTGAAGTTTTTTTCTGTATATATTGGATATTTACCAGTTTTATAATCAAGTACAAATATCTCATTTGCTCTTTTATCTATTCTATCTATCTGACCAGTTAAAGTGATTCCAGCATAGTTGCATTCTAGAGTTTCTTCACACTTGTGTACTTGCCAACCATCTTCAAATCTTTTTATCTCTATCTCACAAAACTTATCTAAATTTCTTTTTTGTATAGCTATTAGATACTTCTCAAGCTCACTTTCTCCACAAGCATTGTCTAACTCTTTATGCAAATCTTTTTTTAATTCATCTGCATTAGTATATGAACTTTTTTTAGAGTAAAGTTTTTGAAGAGCAGTGTGTACATCTAATCCTATCTCATACTCTTTTGGCATATCTTTTGGGATTTCATGTCCATATATATGTCTGACATATTTTAGATAGTATTTTCTTTTACATGTTAAAAAAGTTTTTAATCTTGTTGCAGATAACTTTTGATTTTTAAAGCTGTACTCTTGTTTTATGTCTTCATCATTTTGCTTTTGTATATATTGGTTTTTATCAAACAATATATCTGCATAATCACTCTCTTTATAAATACTATTCTCTTTTATATTTAACTGTTTTAAAAACCTAGAACCACTACTCTCACTTGATTTTACAAAAGAGATTGCGACCTCTTTACTTCTGTTAATAAGCATCTCATAATAATGTTTTTGAAGATTTTCTCTGTCACTCATGGTTGGAAGATTTGCCATCTCTCTGAGGGATGTATTTAAAAACATATCTTTATCACTTTTTTTTGGGACATTAGAATCAGAGAAATCAACTATTATCACTCCATCAAATTCTACTTTACGAGTCTCAAGCACACCCATAACAGTTATTTGACCACCTCTTATGTCATCTATCACCCTACTTGCAACTCTTTGCATAAACACAGTTAAAAGTGATTTAATCATCATGTTTTGCATATATGGCAATATATTTTTAAAACTATGGAGTTCTTCTTGAAATATTTTTATAACTCTTTTATCATTAAGACTTTGTATATAATTTTTTAAAAACTCATCTATATTAACTTCTTGGCTTGTTTTATAATAAATCTCTAACAAACTTATATGAAATTCATCACCAACTCTTTGTAATCTTGCATAATTTTCTTGTGAATTTTGCTCTATGTATTTAATTGTAGCGTCTAATTTTTGATATGCTTTATTTTCTCTAATAGACTCACCCATTGCAAAATTAAAGTTTGATTTTGTATCAAATATTTTAAGATTTTTTGCCATATCCTCACTTGGCAATATTACTGCTATATTTTGAGGTTTATAGCCTTTTTTTATAAATTCATATACACTATTTCTGATAAATGCAATTTGTAAGATAGATTCACTAAAAGATTCACACCTTATATTCTTGTTTTGCTTTAATCTTTTTTTATCTATAACATTTTTTTCATTTAGTGATATATTATAACTATACCCAACCTCTAACTCTATCTCAAATATCTCTAAAAACTTATTTTGAAATTTTGTATTAAATTTAGTAGTATTTATTACAATATTTACACTACTATACTCACAACATTTTTTAAGTAATTCAAACTCAAAATTTGTTAAATACCCTTCTACATAAATCTCTATATTTTTATGACTTTTGGCATACTCTTTATTAAATTTATATAGTTTTGGAAGAAATATTTTGTCTAAAACCTTTTTCTCCAAACACATTGCCTCATATCTTTTATACAACTCTTGAAGAATTGTTATATGCTCTTCATACTCTCCATAAATATCTGAGCCACTAAGAGTATTTATATCATATAACTCAGCACTTAATTCTTCAAAAAATTTAAAAATATATGATGAGTTTTTTGTAAATGTAAAAAAGTTTCTTTGAATCTGTAAGTTTTTAAATGAGTTAAAATTTGAGGCTTCTAAAAGTAGTAAAACTCTACTATCATTATCAAGTGTTTTAAAATCATCCACTATACATAGCTTAGATATAAAATCACTCATAGTTATAAAGTTTGGTAAAAAGAGAGTCTCACTCTCTATACAAAGTTGTTCATATCTTATGGCTCTAGAAGATGGTAAAACTGTAGTGTTTTCATTCATAAGGCTTATTATAGCCTAATACTCAGACACCTCTTTAGTTCTTGTATCAACTTTTACATTGAAAAATCTTTGCTCTTTTTCAATATTAACCTTTACCATAACGTCCCATCTTCCCGCTTTTGGAAGAGTTATAGAACTAAATGAATAAACTCCATTTTCAACAGTTGGATTGGTAAGTTCTTGGTTGTACTTATGCTTATTTGGTCTAGTTACAATAACTTTTAGAATTGCATTATTAACTGGTTCATTATCTATATTTGTAACTTTATATTTTATAATACTACTCTCTTGAGAAAGAGAATCTGTTATATACTCAATTTTATATTTTTTATTAAAAGAGATTCTAGATTTTATTATATCATTAGCTTTATTATCAGCTTCATGATAATCCATCATATAAGTATCACTTTTTTCAACTGGTAATGAAGTTGAAACTATTATTGTTGCTACACAAGCACTAAAAATAAATATAATTGATATACCAATGGCATAAGGCCATATTCTTCCACTACTAATTAGACTCAAGTTTTTGTCTCCTTATATATAATTTTCTTTTTATATACATAACTACTGCATAAAAAACAATACTGTAAAACAATATCTTTACAATTAAGATAGTGTTTTTATTAGTATTTCCAACAGCATTATCCAATATTATATTTTTACTCTCTGCTATTTGTTCTGCTATATCTGCATAACCATTAAACATAGAAGCCGAATATTTTCCTAAAACTCCACCTTTTTTTGATTTTTGAGAAAGTAAAGGTAAAATTGTTCCTCCACTAGCCATATCACTAAAATCAAAACTAAGTACTGCAATAATAAATGCTTGAACTGATGATGATATAGGACTTAATACCTGTCTTTTATCAAAATATTTATATAAAGATGACTCACTTGCTAAGATATCAACTTTAGAATTCATCTCTGAAAATGTAAGTAAGATAGTAGGTTCTGAAAAATCTTTCATAACCTCTTTTTCATACTCAACAATACTCATACCTTCTGGTAATTCTTTAAGCATCATAAGTCTTAATGAAATACCTGTCTTTTCATAAAGTTCTGAACCTAATTTTTCAATCTCAACACTGAATGCAGGATTAAAAATAACTTCATCTTTATATAAATATTGTGCGTTTAATATTGTATTAAACCATAGTGTGAGGATGAGGGCCCCAAGCCCTCTGGAAATTTTCAATGAAATTTCCTAACCAATGAATAAATGATTTGGTGTAAGAACAGCGTAAGCTGTATATGCGGCCATTAATACTAGACCCCATGCAATAATTTTTTCCATTATTTACTCCCTACAGTCACAACATGATCTTCAACTTTTGAACCAAACATTCTAATCTCTTGTTCATTTTTGATATCATAGTAGTTTGCAGCATTATCGTTTTGTACACTAAGACCCCAAACTGTGAAAACAACTAGAATAAATAATAATAATACAGTTGCAATTAACATACCTGTTATACCATCTAAAGCAAATAAGCCTCTATTTTCATTCATACCGAACTCCCTTACTTGCTTATGCTAGTGATATACGCACCAACAGCTTCTTTTTGTTTCTCATTAAGTCTTTCAAACTTAGGCATAACACCCATATGACCTTTTTTACCATAGTTTAGAACATTGGTAACTAGTGCAGGTGTATAAGTAGCAACACTTGGAGACACATAGTCCATACCTTTACCATCTGCTCCATGACATGCAGCACAAGCACCAACAAATATATCAGCACCATCACCTTGCATACCATTTGCAACATAAGCAGAAACAGTGTCAATCTCAGCATCTGTAATTAAAGCACCAGTATTACCATTAAATAAACCATTACGATCAGGCATTGGCATTGGAGATCCAATTAGTTGATAATCTGAACCATTTTCAATTACATACTTAACAGTTTGAGCAGAAATTCTACTATTTAAGTCAGCTGCCTTACCATCAATACCATCAGCATTAATACCATGACAAACTTTACAT
>JAFLJV010000188.1 GCA_022712845.1 Sulfurimonas sp.
TTGAGTAGAATTAAAAGATCAGAAGATGGAAACTATCATGGTATTTTTGGTATTTTAGATACAAATTCCAAATCTTTATATAATGTTAATCAATCATTTGTAAGTGAACTATCTTATAAATATAGTTTTGATGATAAAAATAAAATAAATAGCTTAATTGGTTTAAACAACTACCAACAAGAGATAAAGACTACTCACCCATCACATTCTGTTGGAAACACTAATTATCAAGAACACTCTTATTTTGCACAAGTTGACTTTATCTCAAAAATTATTAAAAACAATGAATTTTTAATAGGTGCCAGATATGAAGACCATAGTATAATTCACTCAGATGCTCTATACTCTGGTGTTCAAAATGACGTAGTTGTTCCAAAATCTCAAAAAAATACTATCGCTATTTATATAAATGATAATTATAATGTTAATAAAGATATAGATATCTCAGCTGGTTTAAGATACATTAATTATTCAAATACAAAAAGTACTTTAATTCCAAGTGCTGGTATTATTTTTAGACTAACAAATAAACTAAAATTTAAAACAATGTATTCAACAGCTTATCGAGAACCATCTTGGATTGAACAAAAATCAAATCTAAATTTAGATGCTGAAACTTCTTCAACCATAGAAACTGGTTTTATTTATAAACAAAATTTACAAAATATTTTTAGAATTAATTTTTATAAAAGTAAAGTTGACAATCTTATTAAAAAAGATTCTGGAGGACAGTATATACATTTTAATAATTACTGCTTTTTAGGAAGTGAAATTGAATATATATTTTCACCAAATAATAAAATTGATTTAACATTTATAGCAAGTTATATTGATGCTAAAGATGAAAATAAAAATAGTGTTCCCGATGTTGCGAACATACTATCTACCTCATCATTTGTTTATAGCTTTGACTCTGGGGTAAATATTGGCTCATTATTAAAATATACTTCTAAATCAAAGCGTTCACAAACTGATACAAGAGATGATAAAAAAGATAATATAATATTTGACCAGTCAATATCTTATCATATTAATGAACTTGCTATCAGTGCAACTATTAAAGATTTATTCAATTCTGGATCGAGTTACGCTTCACCTGCTAATACATACCCAGATGATTTTATAGATACTAAAGGCAGAACATTTCTTATAAATGCTTCGTTATGGTTTTAGTATGAAATTTATATTTATATTTTTACTGCAAATAAATTTTCTCCATGCAGTTTCTATAAATGATTCATTATTAAAAATTCATGCTACGATAGTACCAAAAATATCACTTATGGATTATAAATTTAAAGAAAAAATTAAAAATAATTCTATTAATATCGCTATATACTATAATAAAGTTCACCATAAAAATGCTCTCTCTTTAAAAAAACAAATTTATGCAAAATATGATAGTGGTATTCAAAATTATAATATAAATGTAAAACTTCTTTCATACAAAGGTACAGATAAACAAAAATACAAAGCAACTATCTGCTACTTTTTCCCAGCAACAAAAAATAAAATAAGTGAGCAAATTAAAAATGCTGCAATAAATAAATCATTGACCTTTTCATATTTAGAATCTGATTTGAAATATGGAGTGATGCTTTCAGTAAAAATAGGAGCTAATGTTAAACCTATTATTAATCTTGAAGCTATAAAAGCAAATAATATTACACTTCGCCCAATACTACTTGATATATCATTGATATACAGAAAACTTAGTAAAAAATCAGATTTTTTGCAAGATAATAAGATAAACTATTATAGTTCTCATTATAATCTATACAAAAAAAGTAAGATATAACATGAACTTTAATTCCATAACATTTAAAATATCATCAATACTTTTTTTATCCTCTGCTATATTTATTTTATTTATCGCAATTATGACAAACAATGCTTTTATTAAAAGTTATAAACATCTTGAAGAGGAAAAAATATCTACTATCATAGATTATATTGCACCCTCAATTTCTTTAAATCTTAGTTATGGTTTTAGTGAAGCAATAAATGAAATTGGAAATAGATTAGTAAATAACCCTGATATCTTATTTACACAAATAGATGTTCATGATAGTAAAAGCTCATTACTCTTTACTAAACATAAAAATAGTTTATCTCAATGGAAACAAAGTGAAGCATTTATTTTAACTAAAACACTTACTGATCCATCAACATTATCAAAAATGGGAAAGATTACTTTAGTTTATTCAAACTCTTCATTTGAACAACATATGAAAAATTTTTATAGATGGTTTGCAGCTGGAATAATTGCTTTTAGTGTAAGTATGATTATATTGTCTTTTCTTTTGATCAAAGCACTTCGACCTCTAGTAAAATTAGCAGATGATTTAAAGAAATTTAACCCATACAATCCAAAACAAATTAATTTAGCTATAAGCAATAAAGATGAAGTTAGTTCTATATCTAACTCTGTAAATATTATGATTGAGAATATAATAGAGTATGTAAGGAGTACAAAATTATTAAATATAAAATTACTTCAAAAAGAGAGTCATCTAAAAGAAGCTCAAAGAATAGCAAATGTTGGAAGTTGGGAATATAATGTTATAGAAGATAAACTATTATTAAGTGATGAAATATATAGACTATTGGGTATAAATTTAAATAGTACAATTAATTGGGATAAGTTTTTATCAA
>JAFLJV010000189.1 GCA_022712845.1 Sulfurimonas sp.
CTAAATAAAGCTCAAGAAGTACTTGAAAAACAGAGAGTTGCAGTTGCTTTAGCAATAGCTTTAGGGAAGGTTACAAAGAAGACGAGAGATGAAATATACACTTCACACGTACTATTTAACAACTATATAAATACAACTAAGACAAATAGTCAGTATTTTGATCATTATACAATTGATGATTTCTTTGAAGTTGGCTGTGTAAAGAAGAGTATAAATATTAAGCATAAAGTAATGGAATCATCTTTTGACAATATTTTCGTTACTCCAATAGAGTGGGTTGACATATCAACTTGTGCAGCGGACACTTTACAAGAGTATATAAACAAAGAATTGAAAAATATAGATAAGATTGTAACTGCAGCTGAGAAAGAAGCAAGAAATAAGTGTCTTAGAAATCTAGTATCTTGGTTCTTGTATATTTCTGTATTGACGGCATTTGTTATTATCATATACAAACATTCAAGAGAGTTAGAAAAAAAACAAATTTCACTTCAACATTATAAAGAAGCAATTGACTTTAGTGCTATTGTATCAAAATCAGATGTTAAAGGTAGAATTACCTATGCAAATGATTCTTTTTGTAAAGTATCAGGATATGCACGAGAAGAGTTAGTTGGATCTTCTCACAATATCATCCGTCATCAAGATATGCCAAAAAAAGTTTTTAAAGAGATGTGGGAAACTATACAAGAGGGTAAAAAATGGAAGGGAATTGTAAAGAATAAGACAAAGTCAGGTGAGCCTTACTGGGTAGAGGCTTTTATAGTTCCTGTGATTGACAATCAAAACAAACCTATAGAGTATATAGCCATTAGGATTAATATAACAGAGTTAGTACTGCTAAATGAAGAGATAAATGATACCCAAAGAGAGATTATTAGCAGACTAGGACAAGCAGTTGAGACAAGAAGCAAAGAGAGTGGTTATCACATTAGAAGAGTCTCTGAGTATTCAAGATTATTAGCCAAACTGGCAGGACTTAGTAAAGAAGATTGTGAGACAGTTTTTGCAGCATCGAGCATGCATGATGTTGGTAAGATAGCTATACCTGATGAGATACTTTTAAAACCTGGACCACTTAACGATAATGAATGGAAGATAATGAAAACACATACTGAAATAGGGTATAAAATATTAGAAAGCTCTGAGAGACCAATACTTAGATCTGCGGCTATTATAGCTTATGAACATCATGAACATTACAATGGTAATGGGTATCCTAAAGGTAAAAGTGGTGAAGAGATATCAATATTTGGCAGAATTGTTGCTATTGTCGATGTATTTGATGCATTGGCGAGTGATAGAGTATATAAAAAAGCGTGGCCTCATGAAAAAGTAGTGAAATTCTTAGAAGAAAATGCAGGTAAGCAGTTTGATCCCGAACTCATAAAACTGTTTTTGGATAATATAGAAGAGTTTTTAAAGATTAAAAATAGATTTCAAGATAGGTTTTAAAATGACTTTTTCTTATATAAAAGACTTGGCAACAACAGATATACAAACTATAGAATCATCATTAAGTATATCTGAAGCAATAGTATATTTTTTAAAGGGTGAACATCGTAATATAGTTGTTACACATGAGGCTAATTACCTATCAATGACTATTCATGATGTTTTAGGTCTTATAAATGGCGAAGTAGATGTAACTTCTAGCATATATACTCTAAATTTAGCTACATTGCCCAAGATTGATAAAGATACAAATATACTTGAAACACTTATATCTTTAGACTATGATGTTGAACATTTTGTAGCTATAAACAGTGATGGAACACTTTTTGGACTTGTAGCTCACTCAGATATCTTATCAAATATTGACCCAAATACAATGATGGATAATTGTCGTCTTGATGATATTATTAAAGGACAGGAAAGTTATCTTCGTGTAAATAAAAATGATTTGACTAGTAATATCCTCCAAAATATAGAGCAAAATAAGTATAATTCAGCGATAGTGATAGACAATAAAAAACCTATAGGCATAATTACAACGAAAGATATATTAAGACTGCTTCAATTATCAAGTGATTTAAGCAAAAAAATATCTGAATATATGACACAGCCCTTGGTAACCATTTACTATAAAAGTACAATTTCTGAGACGCTGAAGTTTATGAAAAACAAACATTTTAAACAGATTGTGACAGTAGAAGATGACGGCACTCTACATGGAATTATCACTCAAGAAAAACTTATATCAGTAGCATATGATAAATGGGTTTCTACTATGAAAGAGTACCAAGAAGAGGTAAATCTTATAAATACTATCAGTGAAAATAAAAAGCAAGAATCAGATAAGATAAAATCAACTGATAACCTAACTGGACTATACACACAGATAAAGTTTGTAGAACTTTATGCATTAGAATATCAAGTAATGCTGCACAGACATAACCATATGTCGATTATGATGATAAATTTAGATTATTTTGAAAAGATCAATACTATGTTTGGACATAATATAGGTGATAAAGTTCTTCTACATATAAGTGATATTTTACTCTTTGAATTGCGTAACGTAGATATAACTTGTCGTTGGGATGCAGATGAATTTGTAGTATTGCTTCCTGGATCAATAGTAACACAAGCAGAAAAAAAAGCTGAGTATATAAAAGAAAAAATAGAAAATCATGAAAATGAAAATATACCAGGAGTCAGTGCAAGTTTTGGGGTTACAGAGATTGAAGAAGGTGAAACTCTTGATGATGTGATTTATCGCTTAGAACAATCGATTTTAAAAGCAAAAAGTTTAGGAGGAAACTCAGTTATTATAATGTAATCAAATTCTTTTTAAAGTTTGGGATGGTGTCTCGTTAAATTGTTTTTTATATTCTTTGCCAAAATGACCAATATGAAAAAAGCCATTTTCTAAAGCAATATTTGTAATATTTATTGTTTTAGGATTAGAGTTTAATAGTATTTTTCGTACAAGATGAAGTCTATGAAGTTTGAGATAAGTATATGGTGATATACCTAAGACATTATTGAAAATCCTCTCAACGC
Source organism: Sulfurimonas sp. (assembly GCA_022712845.1). The sequence continues at coordinate 3,007 of JAFLJV010000189.1, forward strand.
TTCGCTCACTTTTTCCGATTAATTCCGATAACTGAGACATTTGTATAGGTTCATCTGCATGTTCATAAATAAATTGTTGTATTTTTTTTGCAAACTCTTTTTGTAAACTTTTTTGAATTACTTCAACATTGTTAAATTGAGTTATTGTTGTAGCGTATAGCTGAGATAAATGCCTATATAGCATCTTTATATCAATCTTTTTTGTTAATGAGCCATGAAAAACGTTTAGCATATTAAAAAGATAGTTAAGTTGATCTATAAATTTTTTTCTAGATAGTGGAGTTAGTTTTTTTCCAACTTCTTTCATATCTAAATCTGATACTCTCAAACTATACAAATGTTCCCGAGGTATTGAAAATGCACTCCATGTAGAGTTACTTGGTAGTTTATAAGTTAGTTCACTTCCTTCATCTAAGATAAGTAAATCGCCAGGAATATAAGAGTTGGAATTTGCTATTATAATATCAGGTGATTTTAAAATACTACCTATGAATATATGTGTATCTGAAAGCTTTCCTTCACCAAATAAAGAACGGTTAAATGTGCCTCTCTCTAAAGTTGAACTACCCATATCAAGACGAAATAGCTCTGCCTCAAAGTTTCCAGCTTCAATTTGTTTATGCTCAAAAGCAGAGCCCTTTATAGGTTCCCTAAGCTGTTTTGCATCAAATATAGAGATTGATGTCTTGTCTATGTGCATTTAATATTTAAGTCCTGATGGTTTTAGTGCTTTGTTTATATTTCTTACTTGTGTATTTTTATTTCTACACCATGATGGCGCAATAAGTGCATCATCATCTAGTCCCGCTGTAACTCTTTGAACCGATACATTTTCTGGCTTCATTTCAATTGATTTTACTAATACATCAAGATAATCTTTTTCGCTTATTGGTGTGAATTTACCGCTAATAAACTCATTTGCAAGTGCTGTTCTCTTTACCACATATAATGGATGGTATTTTACAGAATCTATGCCCCAAGAGTATGCTTGAGAAGAGGTCTCTAACATCATAGCTTTATCTTCACCAGGAAGACCAAAGATTAGATGTCCACAAACATGTAAGCCAACTTCTTTAGATTTTAGTATCCATTTTTTTACATTATCACTATCATGTCCACGGTTGATTTTATCTAGTGTCTCATCATAAACAGATTGGATACCAAACTCTATCCAAATCTCTTTGTCTTTATTTAGTTGGGCTAGGTATTGTAAAGTCTCATCAGTAATAGAGTCACTTCGTGTACCAATACTTAGTCCAAGCACATTATCAAATGATAAGGCCTTTTCATAAAGAGCTTTTAGTGTCTCAAATGGTGCATAGGTATTTGTAAAAGATTGAAAATATACTAAAAATTTCTCAGCTCCATACTCTTTTTTTTGACGAGCTGATATGCTTGAGAATTGTTGTTCTAATTGTAGTAATTGTTTATCTAAGTAAGGGTTTTCTTTTGAGTCTAAGTTTAGGTGGAAACCTTTTAACTCTTGCGTCTCACCAGTACTTGCTGAAAAAGAATCATTTTCACAAAAAGTACATCCACCTTTAGCAACAGTTCCATCAATATTTGGGCAAGTAAAGCCAGAGATGTTAATCCCAACTTTGTAAACTTTACAACCAAACTTATCTTTTAGGTAGTTACCAAAGGTAAAAATTTGCTGCATTTATACTATGTATTTACCAGTAAAACAAGCAGTACAGTAGTTGTCTTCTTTAGCGTTAACACTTCTTAGTAATGCTGCTTCATCTAAATAAGCTAATGAATCTGCACCAATAAAATCACAAATCTCTTGTGTGCTCATATTTGCAGCAATAAGATTTTCTTTATCCGGAGTGTCTACACCATAGTAACATGGATCAGTTGTAGGAGGAGAAGATACACGCATATGAACTTCAGCTGCTCCTGCTTCTTTTAACATTCTAACAATACGTTTAGATGTAGTTCCACGAACAATAGAATCATCAACAACTACAACTTTTTTACCTTTGATAATGTCAGTCATAGGTGAAAGTTTCATTTTAACTTTTAAATCACGAATAGCTTGAGTTGGTTCAATAAATGTACGACCAATGTAATGATTTCTCATAATACCCATCTCATAAGGTATACCACTTTCTTGTGCATATCCAATAGCAGCAGGCACCCCACCATCTGGAACAGGTACAACTAAGTCAGCTTCAACAGGTTGCATACGAGCTAGTTCTTTACCCATATTTTTTCTAGTTTGATAAACTGATTGACCAAATACAGATGAATCCGGACGAGCAAAATATACATATTCAAAAATACAATGTTTTGGAGTTGGCTCAAAAACTTTAATACTTTTAGGTTCTTTACCCATTTCAAACACAAGAAGTTCCCCAGGTTCAACATCACGTATAAAAGTAGCACCAACAAGGTCAAAAGCACATGTCTCAGAAGCTACTATATATCCACCATTTGGAAGTCTACCAAGGCTTAGTGGTCTAAAACCATAACGGTCACGCATAGCGAACATTTTTGTTCTACTTAAAAATACTAAAGAAAATGCACCCTCTATTCTTTGAACCGCATCTATAATTCTATCAATAAGTTTATCTTGTTCACTTTTTGCGATAAGGTGGATAAGATTTTCTGTATCCATAAATGTTTGAAAAATCGCACCCTTTGCTATAAGAGCATTACGAACTTCTTCAGCATTTGTAAGGTTACCATTATGAACAATAGCCATCTCACCTAAATCATATCTAGCAAATACCGGTTGTGCATCTAAGATAGAATCATCACCAGCAGTTGAATAACGAGTATGACC
>JAFLJV010000190.1 GCA_022712845.1 Sulfurimonas sp.
GTGAAGATATAAAAGCAGGGGACACCCTCCTAATAACTGGACAAAAGCTTCATGCGCACCAGATCACTCTTTTAGCTTCGCAAGGTATTAGCCATACTAAAGTATACAAGAAACCTAAAATCGCCTTATTTGCTTCGGGAAGTGAGTTAAAAATGCATTTCGAAACTGTAGAGTCACACCAACTTTATAATACAAATACTCCCACCTTTGTTGCTCGTGCTTTAGAGCTTGGATGTGAGGTAGACTTTATTGGAACCTCACAAGATAATTTAGAGGCATTAAAGGCATATATACAAAGTGCTCTTGATTCTGATCTTATTATTACAAGTGGTGGAGTGAGTGTTGGTGATGCAGACTTTACAAAAGAAGCTTTTTCCTCATTTAACTGTGATGTATTTTTTAACAAAATAGAGATTAAACCAGGGAAACCTACAACTGTTGGTAGAATCAAAGATACTCTTGTTTTAAATCTTCCTGGAAATCCTCTCGCTGCTGCTATGAACTTTGAGTTATTTGGTCAAAGTATTATATTAGCCTTAAGTGGAGACAAGTCAAAATATATCAATACGATTGCTGCAAAAATGAAAAACACATATCCCATGAGAGTTGGACGAAGAAGTTTAGTACCTGGTATTTTTGATGGAGAATTTTTCAGTGTTTGTAGTAAATTTGCACCAGGAATGGTTTCACCACTTGCAAGATCAAATGCTTATATTATGATAAGTGAGAAGTGTGAAAAATTAGAAGAAAATGAAGTAGTAAAAGTAATTTCTACAAGATTTTGTTTTACTTCTGAGGAAAAAAAAGATTTAGTAACACTCTAGTTCCCGCGTTGCACTTGGGAACGAGTTTAAGAGGGTAATTAATCCTCTTGGCTACAGCCCCTTAAACTACATAAGGTGTACTCATCAAGTGACATTATAACATAACGTTCTAAACACTACTAGGATTTAAAAAACTATTTCCTGCCTTTAATTTTTCAAACAACTCAGTATCACCCCATTCACTTTTAATGCTTGGTGAAAACACTATTTCTTCTAAGTTTATAATCCCCATTTTCTCAGAGTATGCATCACTTTTAAAACATTGGGCATATCCTGTAGCAGTTTCATGTACGATAATACTATGAAGCTTAACATTTTTTTCACCATTTATGCTATTTGTTTGCTTTAAAAGCTTATCTATCATCACAAATATAACTCGAGAAAATTGTTCTGCGGAAGGTGATACAGGAAGTGTTATCCATCTATCTGAATGTTTTTTCATATCTTTGATATACACTTTTTCATCTTCGTTCCATAAAGTAATAGCATGATCAAAGCTATCAACTAAAAGCTTCATATTTTGCTTCATTAGTCCAAAGTCGTACACCATATGTCCATGATCTAAAAAGTCTGATTCAAAAAGAAGTTCTATCTTATATGAGTGTCCATGTATTGAACTTCTGCATCTCGTGCTTGAGCATCCGCGAACAATATGAGCATTTTCAAATTTAAATAACTTACGAATAATCACACTAAACCCCCTTGTTTTTATCCCAGATTCTTATATGTAGTCTATCTGAAAAATTATACCCTTTTGTTTTACAGAACTCAATAAGTGGCTCTGTATTTATTTGAACTTCTTCTTTACTTCCACCTAAGGGCATACAATATACTTGTATTGCAGGTGAATGGATTTTAATCTCATTTATCTCTTCTTCTAAACCTAAGTTTATAGAATCTTTGTCGATTGAAAACTTAAAAAAAGCCTCATGAGCATTTGAGGCCAAAGAGTAAATAATATCTCCATTTACTCTTTTTTTGAATGGTTCATTAGAATTACTTAGCTTTACAGAAAGAGCAAATATACATTTTTTATATACTGGATATTTGTCAAAATCAACCCCTAAAGAAGCATTTGTTTCAAAAGTAATTCTATGTCCATTTTTGTCTAAAGCATTTAAGAAATCTATAAAGATAGTATCATTTGCATAAAGAAGTGGCTCCCCACCTGTTAAAACAATATCTACTGCTTGAGGAAGTTCATATAAATCTAGTATATTTAGAAGCTCTTGCGTTTCATTTATAGGAACCCAAGTATGCGAAAAGTGCTCTTTATTTACTGCATATACAGTATCGCAGCCTTGAACTTCAACACCCTCTGAAGATGTCTCAAGACAGCCAAAACCTTCGCACTTCATGTTGCATCCACCAAAACGTAAAAAAAGAGATGGTGTTCCTGTGTATTTTCCCTCACCTTGAATTGAGTAAAAATGTTCTACGAGATACAGCATATTAATTTCACGATGAGTTCCCAAGCAAAGCGTGGGAACTAGATAGTAAAATATGTGAACTAAAGAAAACTCGTTCCCACGCTTTGCTTGGGAATGCATACTCCATATCTAACACTCTTTAACCACCTGTTTCATAGAATGCACGAGAAGAAACTTCACCATCTTCACCACCCCAACGATTTTTTTCAGGTTTTGTTCGTACAACTTCTTTTAGAACGGCAGCAGCACCTTTAATATCGCCTTTTTTAATCGATTCTGAGATACTCATAGCTTCATCAAAGTACAAACAAGGGATAAGGTTACCCTCTGCTGTTAGTCTTATACGATTACATTTTTTACAAAAGTCATCTTCATAAGGTTCTATGATTCCAAAACGGTATCCATCTTTCATAGTATAGTAATGCGAGGGGGATGAA
>JAFLJV010000191.1 GCA_022712845.1 Sulfurimonas sp.
CTAATTTATTCTATAATATCATTTATTAAATCTCTATAAGTACCTCACTTGTGGTAATCTAAAGATTTTTAAATTCCCATTTTTATATATTTTTTAGTAGTTGATAGGAATTTATATAACACATTAGTATAATTATATCAAAAAATAATATTAGTAATAAATTTTTACAAAATGAAAGTGTGTTTTTATTGAGTCAAATTTAAATATAAAGCTTCTATAAAATCTAAAAACAAGACAGTTAATAATAAATATAAAATAAACTTATTATTTAATTATACATTTATAATTTAAGAATACTTTGAGTTTTTTTTGATAATATCTCGCAAAAAGGTAATTAAAATGAAATTAACTAAAGGTAGTCTTCTTATAGCATTAGTAGCTGGTTTATTATCAGTAAATAGTTTTGCAAGTAGTAGTAATGATGCTAGTGAAGGTACATGTCAAGGATTTGGTCCACAGACTCCAAGAGACATAGACAGTGTTTCTGGAAATAATAATAGTATTTTTTCTATTGCACCAAGTCATACTGATATGAATTTATGTAATATTCACTTTCATGAGAATGCAGAGCATAAAGCGAAAGATTTTTCAATAATTGCTGGAGATGGTAGTAGTGGATATCAATGTAATATAAGTAAAACTTTAAGTACTTCAGAATTAAAACCAACTAAAGAAAAAATTTGTAAAAGTAAAAAAGGTGATTTAGTTCCAGGTGATACTATTGAAGTTCACTGGGTGTTTTCTTCATGCGATGTTACTCCAGGAAAAGGTTTAGGTTCATGTGTTTCTAAAACTTGTGCAAATCCAAATCTTCGTGTTGAAACGCAAGTATTTACACTTGTAAATGACTCTTCTGCACTTAACTGGAATGATTTAGTATACGATGGAAATAAAGTTGATAATTTACATCAACCTAAAGCAATCCCTTCAAATACTGGTAAACCAGTTGAGTTTACAGGTTCAACAACAGGACCTAGCTATTCAGAATCAAAATGTTCACCATACCAAGTTTCTTGGAGTGTTCGCCCTAAATGTGCTAAGTTAGATATCAATACTATAGGTGATTGGTGTGCTAATGGAAATGTATTTAAAGAAGACCATGCTCATGGTGTAAGAGAACTTGTTACTCATCCAGATTTATTATCTGATATATAGTAACTACTCAATAGAGTGATTTAAATCACTCTATATTGAATTTAGGATTTAAAGTAAAATAATGGTGTCTAAATAATCATTTTTTCTTATAATTTAAAAGATAGTCATTGATGTGTCAACCCTATATCATACAAAGAATAGAATATTTTAAGCAGCTATTTCATTTAGTAACATCATCTCTTCAAACTCAACTGGAGAATAATTATTATTAGAGCTATGAAATGTGGAATGTTCCCTATAATTGAGACATAAATTTAATCAGTTAATTAGCTAAAATAACAACAAGATTGTTATGAATAATTAAGGGTTAAAAATGCCACCAAGATATATAGATGAGTTCAAGATAGAAGCAGTAAAACAAGTTACAGATAATGGGTATAGTATTCCAGATACAGCAGAACGATTGGGAGTGCACAAAGATTCTCTTCGAAGTTGGATAAGAAGATTTGAATCTCCAGAAGCTAAAGAGAAATATAAAATAGAAGATTCAAAGAACGCAGAGATAAAACGATTACAAAAAGAACTCAAACGTACTATAGAAGAAAGAGATATATTAAAAAAGGCCGCAGCGTACTTTGCAAGCCACCCAAACTAAAGTACGCGCTTATAAAAGAGTACGCACAGCACTATACAGTTCGTAGGCTGTGTAGTGTTATAAAAGTACATCATAGTGGGTACTAAAAATGGCTACATAAGCCTATTTCAAATAGAGACTTAGAAAATCAACAATTATTACTTCGTATTAAAGAAGCTTACAAAGAGTCCAATGGAATCTATAGTCATAGAAATATACATAAAGATCTCAAAGAACTTGGTATCCATGTAAATAAAAAATGAGTAGCAAGACTTATGAGTATTGCAAAGCTCTATGGTGTAGGGACTTACAAACGGAAACCTTATTCTAAGGCTGGAGCAGCACATAAAGCATATCCAAATCACTTACATCAATGTTTTTTATCAGAAGTTCCAAATGATACTTGGGTTAGTGATATAACTTATATCAGAACACATGAAGGATGGATATTTTTAGCTACTGTCATAGATTTATTTAGTAGAAAAATTATAGGTTGGGCAACTGGACACCGTCAAACAACACTATTAATTATAAAAGCTTTAACAATGGCTACCCAACGACTAAATAAAGGTACTAAAGTAATTTTACATTCAGATCAAGGAAGTCAATATAGTTCATATGATTACAAGAAATTTGCTAAAGGGCATAACATTATTCTCAGTATGAGTAGACGAGGTAACTGTTATGATAACGCAGTAGCTGAGAGCTTTTTTAAAACCATAAAAAAAGAGCTTGTTCGTAAACAAATATTTCTAACTAGAGACATAGCATCATCTAAAATATTTGAATATATAGAAATGTTCTACAACTCAAAAAGAAGACATAGTTATTTAGGTCATATTTCTCCAAATGAGTTTGAAAAAAGATATAATGAAAAAGTTAAAAACAATGTGTTGTTAACTGACTAAATAAGTGTCTCTTAAATAGGGGACATTCCAATGAGTATATTATCTAACACTCATCCCTTCATCAAGATACTTAATCAATGGGTATAAAAAGAAATCAATTACACGACGTTTTCCAACTTTCATCTCAGCTGTAACACTCATACCAGAGCGTAGGTAGACATCTTCTCCATTTACACTTAAAAAGTGCTCTTGAGGTTCTATGTAGACTTCATAAACTGGACCTAGCTTTTCATCTTCTATGGAATCATTTGCTTTATGAGTTACAATTCCAGGAATCATTCCATATTTTTGAAAATTAAAAGTGTCAATTTTTATAGCCACCTCCATCCCCTTTTTTATGAAACCACTATCTTGGTTGAGTAGAGTTGCTTTTATGATAAGAGGAGCATTTTTAGGTATAACAGTTATAAGCTTTTCAGCGGGTGTAACAACACCACCAACAGTATGAATATGCAATTTTCCTACATATCCATCAACTGGAGATTTTAAGTGTTGTTTAGCCTGTTTGAATTTTATAGACTTTATCTCCACTTGAAGCATAGTTGCTTCTTTACGCTTTAGAGTTAACTCTTCTAAGAGTTTATTTTTATATTCCTGTGTTACAAATAATATTTGCTCAGTTAATTCAGTGAGTTTTGAGTTTAGTTTATTTACTTCATGTTTTTTTACTAGTGCTTGTTCTTCGTATTGTATTACCTCTTTATTCGCTTTTTCATACTCATCTTGGGTTATGATATCTATAACCTTAAGAAGACGCTGAACCCTTTTTTTAGCTGCTTCATGTAAGTTGTTAACACGTTCAATATTTTCAGTAATTGATTTCTTTTGAGAATCAACTTGATTTATCTGTTGAGTAACTAGTTGAAGTTGTTGATGATAACCTGAGCGTTTAGTATCATATATAAGTGTTTGAGTAAAAAGAAGTTGTTCATCATTAGTAATCTTTTTAGGGTAAAATTCTTTGTTTTGTATTAGAGCTATTAAGCGAGCTACCTCTACATCTAGTAGTTCTAAATTTTTAAGTTTTGAGTCAAGATTTGTATCTGTTACAGATGGGTCTATTGCCATTAGTACTTGACCTTTAGTAACATACTCACCCTCAACTACGTTTATAGAGCTTATAACTCCTGTTTCAATCGGCTGAAGAACTTTTATCTCTCCAGATGGTATAACTTTACCTCTTGCTGTTACTACGATATCTATCTTTGCTAAAAATAACCAAAGAGCAGCTATAACCATAAATGCAAGAATTGCCCAAAGTAAAGCTCTACCTAGTGGGGAGGTTGGTTTTTCCTCTATCTCAACAAGAAGAGGTCTAAACTCATGTTTATCTTTTGTGCTAAACATATCCATTTTTATCTCCTTTAATCTTGTTGTGTATAGAGCATATGGTAATAACCTTTTAGTTCCATAAGCTCTTTATGTGAACCTTGTTCAACAACTAAACCTCTATCCATTACTAAAATTACATCACAATCTTTTACTGTACTAAGACGATGGGCTACCATAAACATAGTACGACCTTTTTTTATTGTTTTTAGATTGTCTTGGATGATTTTTTCAGATTCATAATCAAGCGCTGATGTTGCTTCATCAAAGATTAGTATCCTTGGATTTGTAATAAGTGCTCTAGCAATTGCAATGCGTTGGCGTTGTCCACCTGAGAGAGCTGAACCACGCTCTCCAACTTGAGTATCATACCCTTCTGGTAATTCAGATATAAACTCATCAGCTCCAGCCATTCTTGATGCTATTAAGATGTTTTCCATTGGTGCATCTGGACGAGATAATGCAATATTTTCTTTGATACTTCCACTAAAGAGATAGTTGTCTTGTAAAACTACTCCTATGTTATTTCTAAGCCATTTTGGGTTCATATGGCGAATATCAACACCATCTATATGAATAGCCCCTCCTGTAGGAAGATATAGACGCTGTAAAAGTTTTGCTATGGTACTTTTACCACTCCCACTTCTTCCAACTAAACCAACACTATATCCAGCTGGAAACTCTGCTGAGATTCCTTTTAGAACTAGTGGAGCATCTGGTGCATATGCAAATTCAACTTTTTCAAGTTTTACACTACCGTCTATTCTTGGAAGGGTTATAGCTTTATCGTTTGTTTGTTCAGTTGGAGTATTTAAAATATCACCTAGTCTATCAACAGATAAAAGTGTTTGTTGAAACTCATTCCATAAGTTTACTAAACGAAGAACTGGTCCAGAGAATTGATTTGCAAACATTTGAAAAGCGATAAGTTGTCCAACACTAAGTTTACCCTCAAGAACTAGTGTTACACCTATATAAAGCATAGATATAGTCATGAGTTTCTGAAGCATACCTGAGACACCACCTAAGATATTAGAAAGATTAGTTAAATGAAAACTAGAATTTACGTACTTTGCAAGATAATCTTCCCATGTTTTTTGCATAGAACCCTCAAGTGCAAGTGATTTTACTGTTTGAACACCTGTAACAGATTCCACAAGATAGGAGTTTGATTGTGCTCCCATTTGAAATTTCTCTTCAAGACGACGACGAAGTTCAGGAGTTACAAATAGATAAAGAAGAGCAATTACTGTTACAAAAGATAATACGACCATAGTTAGTTTTACACTATATAAAAGCATCACTGCTACAAATACACCAGAGAAAAGAACATCTATTATAAGGGTGACTGATTTGTTAGCTATAAATTCACGAATCTGATCAAGTTCACGAACACGAGCTATGATATTACCAACTTTTCGTTTCTCAAAGTACATAAGTGGAAGTGCTAGTAAGTGGTGAAATAGTTTCGCTCCAAGTTTAGCGTCTATTTTTGATGTTGTATGAGCAAAAAGATAGTTTCGTATAAGATTTAGTATAAGTTCAAAAACAGCTACAAATACAAATGCAATAGCTAAAACATCAAGAGTTGTCATAGAACGATGAACTAAAACTTTATCTAGAATAACTTGAGTGAAAAGTGGAGTTACAAGACCAAAAAGTTGAATAACAAAAGAGGCTATTAAAACCTCACCCATAACTTTTTTATACTTCATGATTTGAGTAAAAAACCAACCAAATCCAAACTTTACTTGTTCAGAGAGCATTTTATGTTTAAGAACTATAACTTTACCACTACAGAGCTCATTGTACATCTCATAAGTTAAAGTGTATGGCTCCTTTGAACTTGTGTCATAAACAAGTAGTTCCTCTTTCTCTTCATTTACTTGTACTATACTCATAAATGTTCCATTTTTTTTTAAAACCAAAAGAGGAAGAGGGTACGCCGAGATGAGTTTTTGTATAGTTGTTTTTTTAATAGATGCCCGAAAACCTTGGTGTTTAGCTATACGACATAACTCTTCGATACTAGGTTCATCATCACTTAATGCGTACTCCTTTATGATACTTCTGCTATCAATATTTATGCGGTTTAGTTTACCAGCAACTTCAAGTGCGACTAGTGCTGAGTGCATTGTGCTAAGCCTTTATGTAAAATATCCAAAGAAGCTTTTTCATAAACCACTTCATTCTCTTGTAACTCTAAGTTTAGTTCTCTTTGAAGTGTTTGTATAAAAGTTTTTAATTCACTAACGCTGTCTATTTGGAGAGCCTCTCTTAAGCGATTTACCATATCCATCTTTTCGTGTGTTTTTAAATATAGTTTATTTTCTATATCAGTGAGGTTATTAAGGTTTGAGATTTTAGTTTGTTTTATTTTGCTAGTGTATTCATATTCTCTTTGATATAGTTTTTTTTCTTGTTTTATACGAAGGAGTTCATATTTTAATCTTTGAGAGGTGTTTGAGTATTTAAATCCTTCAAAAATATTAAAGCGAACAGCCAAGCCAATCTTCCAACTATTTTTTTTTATATTATCATATGAATCATAAGCATTATGTTCATCTGAACCATACATATAGTAGTTTCCATACATAGTTAGTGTTGGATATAAAGAGTGATTTAGCATATCTAACTCTTGTACTTTTTGTTGTAGTTTTTGATCATACTTATACCATGAAGCACTATTTTCAAAACTATAAACAAGGTTGTCTGTATTGATTACACCAATATCCATAAGTTTAGTATTCTCGGCATCAAGTTTAATGTAAGACAATTTACTAAGATTTAAAATCTCTTCTTGATACTGAAGTTCTAACATATCTAGCTCTTTTTCTATATCTAGTATAGTTATAGCTTCATCACCCAAGTCTATCTTAGAGTATTTACCAGCTTTATACAGTCTTTGTTTAACCTCAAAAAGTTTTTTATGAACTTGAAGTATTTTCTCTTTTATGTTTTGTTTAGTTTTTGATTTTATAGCACTGCTATATGTATCTAAAATACTTTGATGAAGCTTTATTTCTTCATCACACCAAGTAAACTTTTTTATCTGTACTTCTTTTTTAGCTATCTCTATACTATCTTCAGTAGTTCCAAAGTTGTATAGTTCATGGTTTAAGTTTAAAGAGAGAGAACTCTTATATTTTGTTCCACTTATAACAATAGAGTCACCAAATGACTCAGTAGCTGAAGATGATTCATCTAAATCTTTGTTGTACTCTGTGTTATAGCTTAAAGAGAGAGTAGGATAGTATTTTTCATATAGAGAGTTCACTTTTGAACTTTCTATATCTTCATCTGATTTAAATATTTTTAGCTTTATAGAATGTTTAGTTGCTGAGTTTAAAAGTTCTTGGTAAGTTATTGATTGTGCGTGTACAGCGAAAGAAAAGATGATAAGCAAGTAAACAATATGAAACAAAATATAACCTTGTAAAATTTATAAATTATATAGATGAAGAGTTTAACTTTTCTAACTTTGAAGTATGTTGAAGTTGTTTAAATTTAACATAATTCGTGTCTTAATGTAACATAATTGTGAAATATTGCTATTTATAAACATTATTAAATAGTAAATTAAATCAATTAAACTTAAAAATGTAAACTAATGTATAAAATTAAATTAGTTGGGTTTATAGATGCATCATTATATCAGCGTATACGACAAGCTACTTACAAAAGAATACTGCGATGAACTTATAGATAAGTTTGAAAAAAATACTCAGTGTCATTCAAAAGAGACAAATACTCATGGTGAGTGGTTGATGAGTTTTACACAGATAAACTTTTTCAAACATGATATCTTTAAAGATGATATGCAAAAGTTAGATGGAATCTTCCGTGAAGCTGTAAATCAGTATGTAAAAGATAACAAAATTCAAGATGGACAATGGCCTAGTAAGTTTAGGTTTGAGCAGATTCGTATGAAGCGTTACAACCCTCAAACTCCAGATAGGTTTGACTTACATGTAGATGTAACAGACTATGACTCAGCTCGCCGTTTTTTAGTTGTATTTTTTTACTTAAATGATGACTTTGAAGGTGGAGAGACAGATTTTCCCCAGTTAAGCACAAAAGCTATACCAAAATCAGGAAGACTCATAATGTTTCCACCCATGTGGGCATGGTGGCATAAAGCAAACCCTATCCTTAGTGGAAGACCTAAGTATATAGTTGGGACTTTGTTGCATTATGTTTGAGATGAAAAAATGATAGAAACAAATGAGCAAACAGCACTTAATACTAAAGTATTAAATTATTTAAATAGCTCTACACAGAATATAGATGAAAAACTCTACCTTGCTAAAGTTATGCAGATGCAATACGGTGGACTAGAGTTTAGTAAAACAGAGATATTAAATAACATTCAAAACAATATAACAAAAGAACTAGTAAAAGATATATATAAAGGAAGTAGTGTATCACTATTTCAAACTACAGATATAAATAATACAGATGACATAATAATAGCTAGTGATGAAAATGAAATCATAACAACTACAGATGAAGATACTAAAGTACTTCTAAAAAAAGGTACGGACAAACTAATCTCAGGTAAATCTAAAAAAAGTATGAAAATATACATAGTTAATCAACTAAAATATAATTTAAATAAGAATATGAAAAAGGTGGCATGATGAGAGATATTAACAAAGAAGGTATCAATGAAGAGATATTATATTCTTATAAATGTACAAATAATGTATTTACATTATTAAGAATTTTTATTTTATCAATATTTATATATTATTTATATATCTATTTAGGCAAATATGAAAATATAATAGAGTTGGTTATAGGATTTTTATTTGGTTTTGGTTTTATGTATTTAATTTATTTAGAAATTAATAATTTAATAAATAGAGGTTTTCATATTACAAAGAAATATTTGATAACTTTTAGTGGTAGTAGAATACCTATTGAAGATGTTATGTATAGGTCTACTGGTGGTTTTGGATATTCCATATTACAGTTGTATGATAAACAAAAATTTATTCAATTTTGTTTTATTAAAGATAATGAAGAGTTTAAAAAGTTTATATCTACTTTAAAAACAATCTCAAATAATAAAAATTTTATTTATGATAGCACAGATGGTAGTTTTGGTTTTGATAATCAAAATATAAAAAGTAAATTAATAAGAGGAACAAATAATGGAAAATGAAATCAACTTAGATGGAACAGAATGGATTTCAACTATACCAAGTGTATATTTTGATACAACTTCAGGGTTAGTTGAAAAACTAGGTAATAAACAAGCTGCTCAATATATTGCAAAGATAGGACTAGGAACGGGAACTGTTATTGACTTAACTATAAATATGATAGAAGACCCTAATAATCCTGGTAAAGTAATAGCTTCTACGGTAGTTGGAAATATTACATATTATATTTCTGGTATTTCAGCATTAGCACTAACCAATATTGCAATTGGTGCAGCTTTAGCTGTTGTTGGTGTAGCTACTGCACCAGTTTGGCTGACGATTGCTGGAGTTGGTGTTGCAGTAGCTGGTACAGTTATGTATGGTACAGAACTTAAGGATTGGGTTTATGATGTTACATATAATAAATTAGTCGCATTCGAAGAATTTGACATATACAGCTCAAAGATAACAGGAACAGCCACAAAAGAAGAATTTATTTTAAATGGTGTTCGTAATGCTATGGATGCTTTCCCTGATTACCAAAACTATCGCCAAATAGTAGAAATAAAATCTGATACTGAAAATTGGTTATACAATAATAACACTAAAGAAGCTACAATAACAACACCAAAAGATGATAAAGATGTAGCTAATGTTATTTTAAAAGATACAGATGCAGACCAACTAACCCTAAACGGTAAAACCTTCGACATCAGCAATCTCTCCCCAATCCAACTAACAAACGCAGTCCAAAATATAGACAAAGTTTCATTTTTACTTTCACAAATACACATAGAG
>JAFLJV010000192.1 GCA_022712845.1 Sulfurimonas sp.
TGGATTTCCATCCGCTTCTAAAGTAGAATTTGACTTTTTACGCAAACTGGTTGATGATAAACTTATCCCTGATGATGTAACTATTCAGGTTTTAGTTCAAGCAAGAGAGCACTTAATTGAAAAAACTTTTGAGTCACTAAAAGGTGTTAAAAAAGCAACTGTTCATCTTTATAATTCAACTTCTGTTGCTCAAAGAAAGATAGTTTTTTCTAAAACTCAAGAAGAAATTATTACTCTTGCTTTAGAGGGTATAGATTTAATTAAAAAGTATGAAAAGAAGCATGATGGTCAAATTTTTTTAGAATACTCTCCTGAGAGCTTTACTGGTACTGAGCTAGAATTTTCTGCTGACATTTGTAATGCAGTAACTAAAAGATGGGAGATAAGTGAGAGTAGAAAAGTTATAATTAATCTTCCAGCAACAGTAGAGATGGCAACACCAAATATATATGCTGATCAAATTGAGTGGATGGCAAATAATTTAGATAACCGTGATAATGTAATTATTTCAACTCACACTCATAATGATAGAGGAACTTCTATAGCAGCGACTGAACTTGCACTTTTAGCAGGGGCAGATAGAGTTGAGGGAACACTTTTAAGTAATGGTGAGAGAACTGGTAATGTTGATATCATTACACTTGCTCTTAATATGTTAACTCAAGGTATTGACTCAAAGTTAGATTTTTCAAATATAACTGAAGTTTTAGATGTTGTTGAGAGGTGTACTGAAATGAGTACACATGCTCGTCACCCTTATGTTGGAGAGTTAGTCTATACAGCTTTTTCTGGTTCTCATCAAGATGCTATAAATAAAGCTATGGCTTATAGAAAAAACAAAGATGATATTTTTTGGGAAGTACCGTATTTACCAATAGACCCAGAAGATGTAGGGAGAACTTATGAGAGCATCATTCGTATTAATTCACAATCTGGTAAAGGTGGAGTAGCTTTTATCTTAGAGAAAAACTTTGGTTATTCTCTTCCAAAAGCTATGCACCCAGAAATTGGGAAACTTGTTCAAGCACTTAGTGATACAAAAGGGCAAGAGCTTTGTGCCAATGAAATTTTAGGGGTTTTTAAAGATAATTACCTAGATATAAAAGAGCATATTTCATTAGTTGATTTTACTTTAACATCCATAAAAGGTGTATCAAAATGCTCACTTACTTATATATATAAGGGCAAAGAGATTGTATCAAATGGTAAGGGAAATGGACCTGTTGATGCATGTAAAAATGCTCTAATGAAAGATTATAAAAACAATGTAAATATAAACTCATACTCTGAACACTCTTTAGGGGATAAAAGTTCTGCAAAAGCTATAGCTTACATAGAAATACAAACAGATAAAACACTATCTTGTTTTGGTGTTGGTGCTGATAATGACATAGCAATAGCATCTATAAAAGCACTGTTTTGTGCTATAAATAGAGCTTTTTCTTAATTAGTTTATAAAAGGATTTAATTTCTTTGGAAGTGGGACTTCAGTCCCGCAAAATAGGCGTAGCTAAAGCAACGCTTCCAAAAAAATAAACAACAGTTAAAACGATAGCACCCACTTAAGATAGTAGGTGTTTTCTTGTCTTGCAAACTTACTTGAAGTATCTCCATTTTGTATCATAACACCCAGTGTAAATAAATTGTTATCATTTAGTGTGTATGTAATATTTGGCGATATGAAACGGGAGTTTTTAGTATCAAAACTCTCTATATAAAGTAGTGAAGCATCTAAAAATATATTGAAGCTATAAGAGATATTAAACCCTGTATAAAACTTTGAGCTTACTAAGTTTGATAATATTTCTGATTTAGAGTTTAGTGCTATATCTTGTAATGAGAATTCTTTTTGGCTGTAAAACATTTCTACAGCTAAATTTACTCCATTTTCAAAACCATAATCCCCACCTAAAATGCCTTGGAAAAAATCTTCATCCTCATTTAGACCGTTTAGTCTATTTTGTATAAATGCACCCTCACTTCTCACTTCAATTCCTGTATTACCAAGGTTTGCTTCTACTTCATACCCAAACATTCTAGTCTCATTTGATTTTATGACATTGATTCCAATTTCTCCAAAATCTAAAGCAGTCTTATAACTAAAAGCATATTTAAAACTATGATTATTTTTTTGACTTGTTACAATTCTAATGTGTGAAGTATCATTTAAATACCTAGTATATGAAATAGCGTAAACCCCAAAAACCTCATCAGGTTCTAGGGCATAAATATTTTTATGATTAAATAGATTTGTTGGTGTCCATATTCGTCCAACTCCCATGGTTATATTTTGTAACCCCACTGTCACTTTATTTTCATCATCTTCATAACCACCATAAAATCTATACAGTTTTGCATAAACAGCACCATCTCCATAGTCTTTAAAATTTGTTTGTGTTTTAAATGGAGTATCAGAACTGACCAGTTCAATATTCTTGAATGCATCTGATTTTATATAACTATGCCCAAGATAATTTACACTATCAGCAATTACAGTAGCAAAGTAACCCTCACTTGTATAATCAGAGTAAAATCTCAATCTATCATAGTTATATATATAAGTTTTATTTTCACCTAACAATGGCGAACCTTGAGATATTGTTATATTTGTGTTTTCTACTTTGATGTCAATATCTCCAAATAAATAACTTACAAATAAAAATGATAAGATTACTGTTTTAAAGTTTACAATCATCTACCAATGCACCATCACTAAGCTTTATAATTCTTTTTACATTTTTCATTATTAGCTCATCGTGTGAAGCAAATAAAATACTAATGCCCTCTTTTTCGTTAAGTTCCCTCATCATATCTATCAAAATTTTAGAGTTATTTGAGTCAAGGTTTGCAGTAGGCTCATCAGCTAAAATAACCTTAGGTTTAGCAGCTACCGCACGTGCAACTGCTACTCGTTGTTGCTGTCCTCCACTTAGTGCATTTGGTAATAGGCTTAACTTATTGTCTATCTCTAAAAGTGAGGCTATCTCTAAAACTCTGTTTTTTATCTCTTGTTCACTAAAGCCACGAAGTCTCATTATAAAACCTATATTTTGCTCAACATTTAAAACTGGCACAAGATTGTAAGATTGAAACACAAAACCCAACTCTTGCAATCTTAACTCTGTCCGTTTACTCTCACTTAAAGTAGTTATCTCCACTTCATCAATATAAATCTCTCCACTATCTACACCATCAAGAGCACCTATGACATTTAAAAGTGTAGTTTTTCCACACCCTGATGCTCCACTAAATAATGTAAACTCTCCATCACTTAGCTCTAGGTTTATATCAACAAGTGCATGAACTTCTCTTGGGTCATTTTTATAAAAATACTTATTTACATTTTGTAGCCTAATCATTTTAATGCCTTTATAACTTCTATAGGTTTTAGCTTTTTTATTTTTCTAAGTGGCAATATCACACTTAAAATAGATGCAGATATAATTGCAATAAATGTAGTAGTAAAGTATGAGATTTTTATACTACCTTTTATGCTTGAGCTATATCCCCACATCTCAAGTGCATCAGAAAAAGAGCTTAAATCAAGTCCATAATTTTTCAAATAAACCAGTAGTATAGCTCCAAGCATAGCACCACAAATATATCCAATAAGCCCTATTATTACAGACTCTAAAAATATTTGCAGTCTTATATACTTATACTGCATTCCAATACCAAGAACAATACCAAACTCACGAACTCTATCAAGTATGGAAACATAAACCACACCAAAAATCCCAATAAAAACAACACTCATTACTATAAAAAAAATGATAGAGTTAAATATAGCCATCATATCTTGCATCTGTTTTATCATTGGTTTTAGCTCTAAAAAGCTTTTTACATCTAGTGTAGAGTATTTTTGTTTAAGAGTATTTGTCAGTTTTTTATCTTCACTCATTATAGCAATCTGTGTTGCCTCACTTGGACTAGTTCCTAAAAACTTATGTAATCTTTTTATATCTATAAATATCGCATTGGAGTCAAGTTGTATGTTTGTAGTTTGCACTATTGCTCTTATACGAAGAGCTATAGAGTTTATCTCTCCTGAGACATCTTGAGTGGAAAATATAAGCTTTGAGCCAACACCAACTTTTAGTGTTTTTGCAAGTTCTATCCCTATAATAGCACCTCGCTTATCAAGATTTATCTTGCCCCGTTTTAAAAATGAGCTAAACTCTCCAAAATGCTCCTCTTGCTTTAAATCTATCCCATGTATACTAGCAAATGATGATTTTCTAGCCGTTGCTAAAAGCCCCTCAGCACGAAGTCTTAAAACTACAGCTTTTACACCATCTAATTTTTGAATCTCATCTCTTATATTTGTAGCATTTTTGATTGTATATTTTATATCATTTTGAACTCTATAATCTTTTGCATAGATACTAACATCTCCACTATCACTTCTTTTAGTTTTATCTATCATACTATCAACCATACCATCATAAAAACCTTGAAGACCAAGCATCATACTCATACTAATAGCTATCATTATAATAACTAGAAGTGTACGTGCAGGTCTTAAAAACAGGTTCTTCCAAGCCATTTTAAGTATTAGTCTATACATGTCTTGTTGCCTCAATGGGTTCAAAAGTATTTATATAAATATATGGATATATAATACTCAAAAAATTTATCAGATATATAATTCCTATATTCCAAAAGATTGTAAACACATCAAATCTAAATGGCATCTCATCAGATACAACCCCATAGTCTTTGTACATCTCAGCCATCCCCTCTATAATAATAGGATGTATTTCAAAATAGTAACAGATATATCCAGCGATAGGTGTAGCTAAGATAATTGCTAAGCTTGAGAGTATAAAAATCTCATAAAAAAGAAGCAGATATATGTTTTGTTTTGATAAACCTATGCACCTTAAAACTCCAAACTCTTTTATACGGGAGCTTACATTTATAAAACCATAAATCATGATTACAAAAAATATAACTATCAAAAACATAGTTAAAGAGATATAGTTAAATATACTATCAACCTCCATTGCTTCAACCATAGTTTTCATTAAAATTTTCCAAGTTAGGCTCTCATAATCACTATCTAAAATCTTTAATATTTCATTATTAACCTTATCAACATCATCAAGATTTTTCACTTTTATAGTTATATATGAAGCCATGTTTTTAGCATACATCAACTCATCAAAATACGCTCTTGAAATAAATGAAGCACTAGAATCAAACTCATGTGAGCCTGTTTTAAAACTACCACACAGCTTAAAAATATCTGCTGCAAAAGAATCATCACTTGCACTTCCCACAAAAGAGACTTCATCGCCCATATCTAATTTTAGTTTTTTTACTAACTCCACTCCCATATATAAACAATTTTTAGAACTCTCACTTAAAAACTCACCCTCACTTAATGCAACAGCGATTGAGCTTAAAATTTTCTCTTTTTGTGGCTCTATCCCTGCAACCATAGAAGCAACCGAGTATTCCTCACTTGATAACAGACCATAAGTCTCATACCTTGTACCAAAAGCTTCTATACCTTTTATAGATGCTAACTTATCTGTAATAGTTTGAGCGTCATGAATAAGGTACTCATTTCCACCAACATCACGATAATCTTTATGGTAAATTTCAATAGCACCAGTATAAATTTTTAGTGAATTTTTTAACATAGAATTATGGGATCCCTCTGTCATAGAAACAAAGACAATAAAAAGCATAGTTGATACAAATGTAAGTATGAAAGTCGTATAAGAGCGACCCTTGTAAAATAAAATATTTTTAAGAGCGAAACTAAACATAAGTTATTTTACTCTTTGTTTTCTTTGGTTGGGGTTATTTGATTTTAATCTATTTTGTTACTATATTCTTTGTGAAGCATTTTTATATACTTCTAGTTCATCTCTTTTACCTATTGCAATAACTTCAATAATGATTTCATCTTCTAAAATTGTATAAACGATACGAATCTTTTTTTTATCTGCATACATTTTTCTGCAACCACTAAGATCATAACTTGCTTTATTTCCAAGAATTTTACCTAACTCTGGAGAAAATGAAATTTTTTTTAGTTGTTTAAATACTAATAATCTTTCACGATTAGAAAGCTCAGCCAACTCTTCATCAGCCTCTTTCTTTAAAACAATTTTATAGCTCATCTAAATCTATACCATACTTAGAAGCTGCATCTTCCAAAGTAATAGTTTTAGAATTTTTTCTTTCTTGAATAGTTTTATACATCTCCATATGTTCAACTAATTCTAAAGCCTCACTCATCTTCTCATACTCATCTTTTGAAAC
>JAFLJV010000222.1 GCA_022712845.1 Sulfurimonas sp.
AATTTTAGCAGCAGAAGACCCTCATGCTGCAGCAATATGTTCTCACATTGCTGCAAAACTTTATGGTCTACCAACTATGTTCGAAAATATAGAAGATGAACATGATAGTTCTATTCGTTTTATTATTTTAAGTGATTTTAAAAATGCGCAAAGTGAGCATGATAAAACTTCTATCTTAGTTAAACTTCATGATGCACAAGAGGCAGGTTCATTGGTGCATTTTTTACAAGACTTTGATGCTGAAGATATTAACTTGTCTAAAATCGAATCTCGCCCATCAAAAGATAAAGGTGGCTTTGGCTATTGGTTCTATATAGATTTTTATGGGCATATAGATGATGAAGCTATTAAGAGAGTTCTATCAAAGCATGATGGTGAAGTAACATGGCTTGGTAGTTACGTAAAAGGTGAGGATTAAGAATGCGAAGAAATATTTGGCTTGGTAGTTATGTAAAGGGGGAGGACTAATGTATATTTGTGTAATACATAGTTTAAAACTACATGTAAAGGATGTAGACTAGATGCTAGAGTTTAATAAAAAGTTAGAAAATATTAAAACATATGAGGCTGGGAAACCGATAGAGCTTGTTGTTCGTGAATTTGGAATTAAACCAGAGGATATTGTAAAACTTGCTTCAAATGAAAATCCCTATGGTTGTTCACCAAAGGTGCAAGATGCTGTTTCTAAGATAGTTTGTAAAATGGCACTTTATCCTGATGATTCTATGACAAAGTTAAAAGCAGGTTTAAGCGCAAGGTTTGAAGTTAGTGATGAGAACATAATTATTGGTTCAGGAAGTGATCAAGTTATAGAATTTTTAATGCATGCAAAAGCAGATGCGAATTCAAAAATTTTAATCAATAGTGTTACCTTCGCAATGTATGAAATATATGCAAAACATGTAGGTGCTGAAATAATTAGAACTACGTCATCAGAACATAATTTAGAAGAATTTTATGAACTCTATAAACAAGAAAAACCAAATATTATTTTTCTATGTACTCCAAATAATCCAACTGGAGATGCTATAAATTCACTAGATTTATTTGATTTTCTGAATAAAATTGATAAAAATACCCTAGTTGTTGTTGATGGTGCTTATATGGAATATGCGCAAGTTAAAGATGCATCTAAAAAAGTAGAGCCAAAAGACATAGTCCAAAAATATGAAAATGTAATTTACTTAGGAACATTTTCAAAAGCATATGGACTTGGTGGAATGCGTGTGGGTTATGGTGTGGCAAATGCAAAAATAATTAAAGAGCTTTATAAACTTCGCCCACCTTTTAATGTAACTACACTCTCATTAGAAGCTGCGAGTGTAGCTTTAGAAGATGAAGAATTTGTAAATAAAAGTACGCTTATGAATTTCGATGAGATGAATCGTTACGAAGAGTTTGCATTAGAGCAAAAAATAGATATAATAAACAGCTATACAAATTTTGTGACTTTAGTGTTAAATGATACGCTTAATTCATCTCGAATCTCGAACTCTCTTTTACGTCAAGGCATGATTGTAAGGGACTTAAGTGGTTATGGCATGAATGCAATTCGTGTGACAGTAGGTACAACTAAACAAAATAGCAGATTTTTTAAATTATTTGAAAAATTAATATAAAACGGGATATCAATGGATTTTAAAGTACTTTTTTCACAACTTTCTGTTTTATTTACAAAATTAACAAAGCAACAAAAAATTATTATTGCAACAGCTATTACTGGAATCGTAGGTTTCTTAATTTTTATGGTTGTTTTCACTGCAAACAAAACTGCAAAAGATAGCTATGAAGTACTTTTTGATTCTCTTAGCTCTTCAGATGCAGCGAAGGTTGTTGAACAGTTAGAAAAAGATGGAATTCCTTATGAGCTTTTAGCAAATAATGTTATAAAAGTACCAAAAAATGTTGTCTATAAACAGAGGATAGTGATTGCCTCTTTGGGAATTCCAAAAAATGGTGGTGTGGGGTTTGAGCTTTTTGATACACAAGAGTTTGGAGCTACAAGTTTTGATCAAAGTATTAAACATCTTCGTGCTTTAGAGGGTGAGCTCTCCAGAACGATAAGTGCACTTGCTCCAATTAATAGTGCATCGGTTAGTTTAGCCCTTCCAAAAGAAACTCTTTTTGTTTCTAAGGAAATTGCTACAACTGCATCTGTAATGGTGACACTAGTTGAGGGAAGAAATCTTTCATCTCGACAAATTAGAGGTATTAAAAATCTCGTTGCAGCTGCTGTAGCAAAATTAACTTCTTCAAATGTTATGCTTATTAGTGAAGATGGTATAACACTTGGTGATGAAGATGAAATGGCACAAATGGGTGATCTTTCAGCAGTTCAGCAAAAATATAAGGTAAAAGAAGAGAAAAAAAGACAGAGAAAAATTATTCAAATTATTTCTCCTTTTGTTGGGGGAGAGAGGAAAGTTATTGCACAAGTTACAGTTGAGTATGATTTCTCTATAAAAAGTTCAACATCTGAGACTTTTGATCCTGAAAATGTTGTACGAAGTGAACAAATCAGTGAAGAAAAAAGAGAAGGTGGCTCCCCTGAAATAGTTGGTGGTGTACCTGGGACTGTTAGTAATATTGGACCAGTACAAGGTTTAAAAGGTACAGCTTCTAAAGAGACGTATGAAAAAAATACGGGAACAACAAATTATGAAGTTGGTAAAACAGTTTCTACAACAAAATCACAGTTTGCAAGAATTAAAAGAATAACTGCCGCAGTTATAGTTGATGGAAGATATAACTATAAACTTGATGATACTGGTACTCTAACAGATGAACTTGAATATCAAGCGCTTGAAGAAACAGACCTTGTTGCCTTGTCCTCTTTAGTAAGTCAAGCTATTGGTATTGACCAAACTAGAGGTGATGTTATTAGTGTCAAGAACCTTCAGTTTAAAAGAGAGACAAATGATCCAGGTGTTGATGGTGTAACACGTGCATTGACATTTAGTGAAACATATTTAGCTCCTTTTTCTGAATTATTTAAGTATCTTTTTGTACTTATACTTTTACTTATTGTTTATAAAAAAGTTATTGCTCCATTCTCTGAGAGAATGCTTGAGGTATCCAAAGAAGAAGATGACCTTAAAGCCCCTGAGTTAGAACTTGAAGATGATGAAGATGATGACTTAGTTGAAAAAGTTCAAGCAATGCGTAAAAAAGTGGAAGATCAACTTGGTGTTGGAGAAGGCTTTAATGAAGAAGAGCTTAAGTATGATGTCTTATTAGAAAAAGTTAAGACAATGTCTGAGGAAAATCCAGAAGATATAGCATCACTACTTCAAGCCTTGCTTACTGAAGAAGCAACAACTATAGACAAAGGATAGGGATATGAACTTAAATCCATCACAACAAGCAGCCTTTAATGAAATGGGGATGGCAGAAAAGATTGCTGTACTATTATTACAATTAGGTGAAGATAATACTGCAGAGATTTTTGGTTCTATGAGTGTCGAAGCGATTACAGAGGTTTCAAAGTATATTGCAAGTGGTAAAACTATTGATAGAGCAGTGGCAACTGCGATTTTAGAAGAGTTTCATGCTATTTTTCAATCAGGTGCCTTTCTTACTGCTGGTGGTATGGAGTATGCACGAGAGCTTCTTTACAGAACACTTGGTCCTGATGAAGCTAAAAAGGTTTTAGATAAACTTTCAAAAAGTATGCAAAATACACAAAATTTTGCATACCTTTCTAAGATTAAACCACAACAGTTATCTGATTTTATTACGCACGAACATCCACAAACAATTGCATTGATTTTAGCGCATATGGATGCGACAGAAGCGGCAGATACTTTACAGTTTTTCCCTGATGACTTGCGAAGTGAAGTTGCTATGAGAATGGCAAGACTTGGTGATATTTCACCTTCAGTTATTAAAAGAGTTTCGGCAGTTCTTGAAAGTAAACTAGAATCACTTGCTTCTTATAAGGTCGAGGTTGGTGGAACGAGAGCTGTTGCTGATATTTTTAACCGCTTAGGTGCAAAAAGTTCTAAGTCTACGCTTGCAACTATTGAGCAGGTTGATGAGGGTTTAGCAACGCTTATCAAAGAGAT
>JAFLJV010000193.1 GCA_022712845.1 Sulfurimonas sp.
TCGACAATTAACTCAAGCTATTTATAAAGTATCGCAGGCTATTAGTAATCAAAAATTTGTTGATTCATATTTAGAAGTTATGGAAAACTTAAACTTAAAATTAGAAGAGCAAAACAAAGAGCTTTTGAGTAAAAATAATAAGCTAGAGAAATCTTTACGTGTGCTAGATACAATGGTCAGTAAAAAGAAACTAACAACACTTGATAAAGTAGAAAAAAGTGTTTTATCAGATGAAGAATTAATAGAGGCACAAATACAGGATTTAATAACTGATGATTTGTATGAGCTAAAAGATATTCACTCTGAAATAGATTTTACTATAATAAAAATTATTCAAAGTAAAGATGAAGTTTCATTAGAGTTAATAAAAGAGATAGTGAATAAATTTACAAAATATTCTTCTATCCTGTCTTTTTATACTTTTTTTAATGAATTAAGTATAGCAATGTCAAAATTTTCAAAAACATTACTAGAAAATCCATTACCAGAAAATCAAGAGAGTGTTAAAAATATTTTTATGCTTTTAGAGAGTTTTATGTTTGTACTTGGGCATTGGCAAGATGATATATCAAAAGGTGATGGAACAAAAGTTAACTCCTTTGATGCTTCATTGATTAGTGATATGTATACAATTACAAATTTATGGACTCAAAAAGAACAAGAAGATTCTGAAGAAGACTTAGATGATATTTTTGATTTTTAAATTAAATTAATAAATGTAAGGATAATATTGAAAATAGCCGTAGAGTGTAAGTCACCATTAATGCAAAAATCGTTAGAGCTTTTTTTAGATAACTATCTTAGTTCTTTAAAACATTGTGATATTGTTTTAAAAGATATTAAGTCTGATGACAGTAGAAGTTTTTTTATATCTAGTAATAGTGAGTCTGATTTAATTAAACCATTTTCAAAATCACAATTAATTTTGGCACTTGAAAAAAGATATGAGAGCATATATAAAGATCCAAAACAAATTTTAAATATACAAAAGAAAAAATTTAATAAAAATGTTAATTTGGATTTTGATATTTTAGAGAAACGTATTAATTCTTTAACTGCAGAGTATCAAAATAATATTTTAAAAGTAATAAAAGCTTTTTATGAAGAATAAAGAGATAACTAAAAAAATAATTTCTGGAAAATTTAAAAATAAAATCTTAAAACTTCCATCAAAAAATACAACAAGAACATCAAAATCTATAGTCTTGGAGTCTTTTTTTAATACACTTCAGTTTGATATAGTTGATGCAACTTTTATAGAATTGTTTTCTGGAAGTGGTTCTATTGGACTTGAAGCTCTTAGTCGTGGTGCAAAAAATGTTATGTTTATGGAAAAAGATATAGAGGTACTTAAAATATTAAAAGCCAATATCGAACAAACTGATCCAAATGCCTGTGAAATTTTTGCTGGGGATAGTTTTATAAATATTGAGAGTGTTATAAAAATATTAAATAAAAAAGATGAATCAGCTTATTTTTATATTGATCCACCGTTTAACATAAGAGAAGGGATGGAAAATATTTATAATAAAACTATACAAATGATAGCCTCTTTACCACAAGAAAGAGTAGAGTTAATAATAGTAGAACATGCGAGTTCTTTAAAGCTAGAGAATAAAATAGGACCATATAATATAAAAAAATCTAAAAAATTTGGAAATACTACCCTAACATATCTTCAAAGTGATTAGGTTGGAATAATAGTTGCTTTTTTATAACTAGATTAAGGATTAGTTATGAGAACTTTTATTTTATTTTTACTTATTTGTTCAAGTGCTTATGCTACAAAGATAATGGATATTGCCAATATCGTTGGTGTAAGAGATAATCATCTCATAGGCTATTCTCTTGTTGTGGGTCTTAAAAAAACTGGTGATGGAACAACCTCAAAATTTACACTTCAATCAATTGCCAATATGTTAAAAGCAATGAATATAGATATGGAATCTGTTGATATTAAATCAAAAAATGTTGCAGCAGTTGTGGTAACAGCAGAACTTGCTCCATTTTCAAGACATGGAGATAAGTTTACTATAACAGTTTCATCAATTGGTGATGCAAAATCTTTAGAAGGGGGTACACTTCTTATGACTCCTTTAAAAGGGGTTGATGGAAAAATTTATGCTCTCGCTCAAGGTGCTGTAAGTATAGGCGGGCGGAATGGAAAAGGTGCAGGAGCTGATTCACATCCAACAGCAGGACTTATATATAATGGTGGTTTAGTAGAGAGAGAAATTAATATAGATTTATACAATCAAAAATATGTAACCCTCTCTTTAAAAGAGTCAAACTTTAAAAATAGTGTTTCTATTCAAAAAGCATTGAATTTATATTATAGCACTCAAGTAGCGGTTGCAATGGATTCTAGAACTATAAAATTAAAGAAACCAGAAAATAAAAGTATGATAGAATTTTTAGCAGAGGTTCAAGATATAGAGATTGAATATACTATAAAAAATAGAATAGTCATAAATGAAAGAACAGGAACTATAATTTCTGGTGTAGGAATTAAAATAAAACCAATAATTATGACTCATGGTGATATAACAATAAAAATTACAGAACAAGATGAATTAAGCAAGCCAAGTGGCTCACAAGTAGTAGATGAAAATATGATTATTGGATTAAATGAAAATGAACTATATACAAAAAAAGGAACCACTACAGTTGCTAATTTGGTTCGTTCACTTCATAAAATGGGAGCTACACCAAAAGATGTAATTTCAATTTTAGAAGCGATGAAGAGTGCTGGTAGTATTTCTGCCGAATTAAAACTAATTTAAAAAGAAAAAATTAAAGCTTTTGAGAAAGGAAAAATAATGTACGGTGCTAATTCAATTAATATGCAAGCTCAGTTTATGTCTCAACAGCAAAATATTCCAAAAATTGATGAAAAAGCTGATAATGCTGAGCTAAGAGAGCAAACAGATGCTTTTGAATCAGTAATACTTAAAATGTTAATGGATAATGCTATGAAAGATGAAAAAAATCTTTTTTCCCAGCAGAATGATCCAGGTGATAAAATATATAAATCAATGTATAGAGAAGAGTTAGCAAAAGCGAGTGCTGGTGGATTTGGGTTCTCTCAAATGCTTTATGATTATTTAAGTCAGAAACAGTAAATATGGTTTTATAAAGTAAAAAGTTTTTTTGAAAAAAAGTTAAGATTTTTGATTTTATGTCGATATAGTTGTATAGGAAAAAACTAATTTACATAGATAAAAGGAATAGTTATGATTTCACAAATCAATAATGCAGCTATTAAAAGCACATATGCTAATAGTCCTGCTGAGAATAAGGAAGTTTCACAGAAGTCAAGTGTTACTAAGCAAGGGGACACAAGTAAAGTTGAGCAGATTAAAGAAGCTCTTGAATCTGGAGAATACAAAATCAATATAGAGGCTCTTTCTAAAAAAATAGCTGAAGAGTTGATGTAGGTTATAAACTAAAGTTAAGGATTAAATTATGCTATCTTATCATTTACAAAGTGCTCTAAGCGACTTAAGAGATTTAATAAAAATTACGGAGTCAGATGTAGAAGATATAAAAGTAGCTAAAAATGATCCTCAATTTGAGAGACTTGCTCTTAAAGAGGAGAAATTAAAAAGTTTTGAATCTAAAAAAGCAATGATAGACCATGAAATTTCCTCACTTATGAGTGCTAATCCAGACTTAGATTTACCTCTACTTTTAAATAAAGAACAACATGATTATTTAGATCAATTAAAAGAAGAATTATCAAACCTTCGTGATGTTAATAAACAATATGCAAGATTAGTTTTAACAGTTAGTAATTTATACAATTCATTTTTAGAGAGATTAGTTCCTACAGAGATGCAAGGTTATAAAAAAGTTGCGTCTAAAGATCCATCTATATTGGAAGTAAGAGTGTAGTATGGCTTCTTTATTTAACACATTAAATATTGGATATAGTGGACTTACTGCAGCTCAAGCAGGAGTGCGTACAGCCAGTCATAATATAACAAATGCTGAAAGTGAAGGTTATACAAGACAAAGAGTTGTTACAGCAGCTGCAACACCAATATTTTCAAAACCTGGTAATATTGGTAACGGTGCAACAATTACAGATATTACAAGAATTTTTGATAATTTTGTATATGACAGATATACAGCTCTTTCAGCTGATAAAGAATATTCAGATTTTATGGAAAATACACTTGGAGAGCTTTCAACATACTTTCCAGAAATAGATGAAGTTGGGATTAAAGCTGATTTAAAAGAGTACTACACGATGTGGCAGAGTTTTTCTGATAATCCTGATAATGAAGCAATTAAATTAGCACTTGCAAAACAGACAGAAATTTTATCTCAAAGTTTAGCAAACACTCAAGATAAAATAGTAGAACTTCAAGCAACAATAAATAATCAATTATTAGTAAATGTCAATGAAATCAATTCACTTGCTAAAGAATTAGCGAATATAAATGTATCTATTGAAATAGCAGAAGCAGGAGATGGATTTACAGCAAATGATTTAAGAGATAAAAGAAATTTAATAGAAAAAGATTTAGCTAGACTTATTGGTGCTGAATCACATGTTGGAAATATTACTTCAGATATTGGAACAAATAGTTCTGCAAATATTACTTCTGGCAGTTATACTCTTAGTGTAGGTGGTTTTAATATTGTTGATGGTTCTTCATATCACCCTATACATATTTCTAATGAAAAAAATGAAAATGGTTTTTATGAACTATCATATGAAAGACAAGATGGGATATTAATCCCTATGAATGATAGTATTAAAAATGGTAGAGTTGGTGCTATTTTAGAATTGCGAGGTGATAGAATTGATGACACTACTGGTGAGCCTTCTAATGGAGTATTACAGAATGTTATAACACAAATGAATGCATTTGCATCAACGTTAATTGAATCAACAAATAATCTTTATGCAGCAGGTTCCACTACAAGAATGGAATCAAATACATTAAATATTGATGCAACAGACTCTATATTATCATCTTCTTTAAATGTAAAAGCGGGTGCATTTGATGTAGTGATTTATGATATTGATGGAAATATTACAGCTAGAAGAACTATCGATATCAATAGTGCAACAACTATGAAAGGAATAGCAGGTTCAAACTCAATTGAGGGGCAACTTACAATTTCAAGTGATGATAACAGTGATGGAAATGCTACAAATGATATAGATGATTTTTTACAATTTAATTGGGCAACTTACAGTAGTGGAGGTAATGGACTTGAATTAGTTATGAATTCTAATGCTGCTTCAAAAGGGTATAAATTTTCAATAGAAGATAATTTAAAAACAGCTGATTTTAGTTCAGGATCAAATTTTGCGGGTGCACTTGGTTTAAGTAGATTTTTTGATGGTGATAATGCTCAAAATATAAATTTAAATTTTAATTTAAGAGATAACCCAACAAAAATTACAGCTGGTACTGCTCCTATAACAGGAGATAATACACTCTCTTTGAGTATGATTCAACAACAGTTTGAACAATATGAATTTAGTGTAGGAAATGTAGATTATGAATCTACAGTATATGGAATGTTTGATATTATAGCTACTAATGTTGGTATATCAACAAATCAAGCAATTTTAAATAATCAAACTGTAACCGCACAATTTAATGCAACAGAGTTAGAATACTCTTCAGTTTCTAAAGTAAGTATTGATGAAGAGCTTACAAATCTTATTAAATATCAAACAGCATATGGAGCGGCCTCAAAAATTATTACTACAATTGATCAAATGATGCAAACACTTCTTGGAATTAAGCAATAGCTAAGAGTATGCCTAAATTTAGTATATTTATACTCATATTTATCTTTTCATTTTCATTTTTTGGCTCTTTATTTTATTCAATAGATGCATATTCACTTCAAAGTGGCAAAATACTACTTTCCCCTTCAATGGAACATTTCCTTGGTACAGATAGATTAGGTAGGGATATACTTGCTAGATTAATGGAAGGTGGTAAAATTTCACTTATTATTGGTGTTGGAAGTGCATTTATCGCCTCTATCATAGGACTAATTTTAGGTTCTATGGCTGGATATTTTAGAGGAAACACTGATAAAGCTTTTATAATTATAGTAGACTTATTTTTAACATTTCCAACATTTTTTTTACTTTTAGCACTTGTTAGTTATGTAAATGCTTCTGCTTGGGTTTTAATTGTTATTATTTCTATAACAGGCTGGATGACAACTGCTCGTTTAATTCGTTCAGAGAGTTTTCAAATAACTTCTCAACCATATATAAAAATACTAAATATAGCTAGAGTTAGTAAATTAAAAATTCTTTTTAAATATTATGCACCTATATTAGCTCCTATTTATTTTGTTAGTTTTACTTTTGGTGTAGGTGGAGCTATTTTAGCCGAATCAGGACTTAGTTTTTTAGGTCTTGGAATTGTTGCACCACAAATGAGTTGGGGTACAATTTTAAGTGGTGGCAAAGAAGTTATTGAGATTGCTTGGTGGGTTAGTTTCTTTCCAGGACTTATGATTTTTTTAGTTACTTTTTCTTTGATTAATATTTCAAATTATCTACAACAATTAACAAATCAAAAACAGATTCAAAATTAAGGAATTTAGTGATGAAACAAAAAGAGATAGGATATTACTTTATGGTTATGGCAAGTGTAGTTATTATCTTAGCTGGTGCTAAGGTTGCCTCAGAGATTATAGTTCCTTTTCTTTTATCTCTTTTTATAGCAATTATTTTATCCCCTTCATATAATTTTTTTAATAAAAAAGGATTACCCAATTCCCTATCTTTAACTATAGTTATTACAATATTTATAGTTTTTATTTTATTAGTTGCTAAATTAATTGGCTCTTCAGCACAAGAGTTTAGCTCAAATATAGATTTTTATAGTCAACAACTTTTAGGTACTTTTACCACTTTTACAGTTTATGCTACAAAATTAGGTATAGAAATTCCATTTGAGGATATATCAAACATTATAAATACAAAGCAAATTATGAATTTTTCAACAACTTTGATTAAAAGTATAGGTTCTTTATTTGCAAATGGCTTTGTAATACTTTTAACTGTTATATTTATGATATTGGAGTCAAAATATTTTATAAAAAAACTAGAGTATGCAAGCCTAAAATCATTATCACTAAGTCATGCAGGTGAAATAATGAATCAAATTAAAGAGTATATGGTTTTAAAAGCTTTGATATCTTTACTAACAGGTTTTATTATTTGGATAGCTTTAGTTTTAGTTGGAACTGATTATCCGTTTTTATGGGCAACATTAGCATTTTTATTA
>JAFLJV010000194.1 GCA_022712845.1 Sulfurimonas sp.
GATTGTAGCTAATGCTGGTTTTGATATTAAAAGAATAGATGAGATAGAAGCTGTTACTCGTCACGATCTTATAGCATTTACTACAAGTGTTTCTGAGACTCTTGGTGATGAATCAAGATGGTTCCACTATGGTATGACTTCATCTGATACTATTGACACTGCCGTAGCACTTCAAATGAAAGATTCTTTAGAGTTAATTATCAAAGATGTTAAGATGATTATGGAGTCTATTAAAAAAAGAGCATATGAGCATAAAATGACTCTTATGGTTGGTAGGAGTCATGGTATTCATGGTGAGCCAATTACTTTTGGTTTAGTTCTTGCAGTTTGGTATGATGAGATGGCTAGGCATTTAGAAAACTTAGAACAAACAATGGAAGTTATTTGTGTTGGTCAAGTAAGTGGTGCTATGGGTAATTTTGCTCACGGGCCGCTAGAACTAGAAGAGTATACATGTAAAGAGCTAGGTCTTAAAGCAGCTCCAGCATCTAACCAAGTTATTCAGCGTGATAGATATGCCAGACTTGCTACTACTTTAGCATTACTTGCTTCTACTATAGAGAAGTTTGCTGTTCAAGTTCGTCACTGGCAAAGAACAGAAGTTTACGAGTGTGAAGAGTATTTTGCAAAAGGGCAAAAAGGCTCATCCGCAATGCCTCATAAAAGAAACCCTATCCTTACTGAAAACATTACAGGTCTTGCTAGAATGATTAGAGCTTATGCAATGCCAGCGATGGAAAATGTTGCCCTATGGCATGAAAGAGATATTTCTCATTCTTCTACTGAAAGATTCTGGTTACCTGATGCTTTTGTTACAAGTGATTTTATGCTTCACCGTATGAATAATGTTATAGCAAACCTAACTGTTTATCCTAAAAACATGATGAAAAATTTAAACCTCACTGGTGGACTTGTATTTTCTCAACGTGTACTTTTAGAGCTTCCTATTCAAGGTGTAAGTCGTGAAGATGCTTACAGGATTGTTCAAAGAAATGCTATGAAGGTTTGGGAAGAGATTCAACAAGGTAAACCTACTACAGATGAAAATGGTGAAAGCTTATACCTAAACCATCTTTTAGCAGATGAAGAGTTAAGAGAATCACTTTGTGAAAAACAAATTCGTGAGTGCTTTAATTATGATTACTATACAAAAAATGTTGATAAAATATTTGCAAGAGTTTTTAAATAATAGGGAATTAGATGATAACAATTATAAAAAGAAATGGAAGAACAGAACCATTAGATATTACCAAAATACAAAAATATACTTCTGCAGCGATTAAGGGATTATCTAATGTTTCTCAGAGTGAACTAGAGGTTGATGCACAGATTCAATTTCGTGATGGAATAACATCAAAGGAAATTCAAGAAACTCTTATTAAAACTGCTGTTGATAAAATAGATATTGATGCTCCTAACTGGACATTTGTTGCTTCACGCCTTTTTCTATTTAATTTATATCATCAAGTAAATGGTTTTACTG
This sequence comes from Sulfurimonas sp., assembly GCA_022712845.1. The sequence goes on from JAFLJV010000194.1 coordinate 1,484, forward strand.
GTTATTACTCATTGGAAAAATATTTTATCCGTGGTGAAAAAGAGGGAAGACTTCTACTTGGTCTTAAAGATATGTATGATCTTGAAGAATTAGAAAAACATATAGTTCCCGAGAGAGACTTACAATTTAACTATTTAGGTATCAAAACACTATACGATAGGTATTTGATTAAAGATAGCAATTCTGATCCTATAGAGCTTCCGCAACATATGTTTATGGCTATCTCTATGTTCCTTGCACAAAGAGAAGAAGATAAGCATGGATGGGCTATAAAGTTCTATAACATGATATCTACATTTAATGTAATGTTAGCGACTCCTACTCTATCTAATGCTAGAACAACTAGACATCAGTTGTCATCTTGTTATATTGGTTCTACTCCTGATAATATAGAGGGCATATTTGATTCTTACCAAGAGATGGCAATGTTATCTAAGTTTGGTGGAGGTATTGGCTGGGATTGGACAGGTATCCGTTCAATGGGTTCATTTATAGATGGGCATAAAAATGCAGCTGGTGGTACTATTCCATTTTTAAAGATAACTAATGATATTGCTATAGCAGTTGACCAACTAGGAACTAGAAAAGGTGCTATCGCTGTTTATATGGAACCTTGGCATATAGATATAAATGACTTTTTAGATCTTAAGAAAAACTCTGGTGAAGAGCGTCGTCGTGCTCATGATCTTTTTCCTGCAATGTGGCTAAATGATCTTTTTATGCAAAGAGTAGAAGAGGATGCTATCTGGACACTTTTTGATCCTTATGATGTTAAAGAGTTAGCTACACTTTATGGTGATGAGTTTAACAAAAGATATTTAGAGCTTGAAGAAGATGATAGTATTATTAAAGAGAAGATAAAAGCTAAAAATCTTTGGAAAAAAATACTAACATCTTATTTTGAAACAGGCTCTCCATTTTTATGTTTTAAAGATAATGCAAACAGAACTAACCCAAATAATCACACAGGTGTTATTAGAAGCTCAAACTTATGTACTGAAATTTTTCAAAATACTAACCCTAACCATTATAAAATAAAGTTCATATTTGAAAATGGTGAAAGTATCTCTTATGAAGAAGATGAGATTGTTAAAGTAGATAGTGGCTTAGAAAAACCTGCTAAAAAAATTACTGCACTTGATTCTTTAGGTGGCATGCAAATTTATGTTGTTGAAAAAGAGAAAGTAAATGGTGATACTGCTGTTTGTAATCTTGCATCTGTAAATCTATCTCGCATAAATACTAAAGAGGAGATAGATGCTATTGTACCAATTGCTGTTCGTGCACTTGATAATGTAATCGATCTTAATTTTTACCCAATTGAAAAAGTAAAACGTACTAACATGAAAAGCCGCTCTATTGGTTTAGGTGTTATGGGTGAAGCACAAATGTTAGCTGAAAAAGGTATTGTTTGGGGAAGTCAAGAACATTTTGATAAGATAGATGAACTTATGGAAGCTGTTAGCTATAACACTATTTCTGCATCATCAGACTTAGCAGTTGAAAAAGGCATATACGCAGAGTATGAAGGTTCTTTATGGAGCAAAGGTGTTATGCCTATGGATCATGCTAACGCAGAAGTTATAAATCTTGTTGATCGTGGTGGACTTTTTGCTTCATCTTATGAGTGGGATGATTTACGTGAAAAAGTTAAAAAGCAAGGGATGAGAAATGGTTATTTAATGGCTATTGCTCCAACAAGCTCTATCTCAATTCTTACAGGAACTACTCAAGCTATAGAGCCAGTATTTAAGCGAAAATGGTTTGAAGAAAATTTATCAGGTTTAATTCCTGTAGTTGTTCCAAATCTATCACCTGAAACTTGGTCTTATTATACTCCTGCTTATGACCTTAACCAAACAGTTCTAATTAAAGCAGCAGCTATTCGTCAAAAATGGCTAGACCAAGGTCAATCATTAAATATCTTTATAACTCTTGATAAAGCAAGTGGAAAATATCTAAATGAGATATATATGCTAGCATGGAAACTTGGACTTAAATCTACTTACTATCTCCGCTCACAATCTCCAGAGATTGCAAGTGATGTTGAAGATAGAAGCATGGAGTGTGTAGGTTGTCAATAGAAACTATTATAATGTTTTTTCTCGACAAATTTACTTTAGTAAAAGAGATAAATATATGAAACCACTTCTTGCAAAAGAGTTACCAGGGGTTTTAAAAAGATTTGGTAATTTTATAGATGCTGAGTTTCGCCACATTAAAATTGTTTCACCAAAAACAATTATAATCTCTTTAGCAGGACAAGATGGTGCTAGAGGTTTTGATTGGGTGAGTATTGATTTTGAGTTTAGTGGTATAAGTGATGCAAGAC
>JAFLJV010000195.1 GCA_022712845.1 Sulfurimonas sp.
ATCAACCTACACTTTTACACGAAGTGAATAAAAATATTCCAAATATGATTTCAAAAATAATAGACAAGCTGATTCAAAAAAAAGCTCAAAATCGTTATCAGAGTGATGAAGCAATTATTTATGATTTACAACAGTGTATAAAAAATATAAAATCAGATGAACAAATCGATAATTTTGAAATTGCTTCCAAAGATCCTACAAGTATCAAGATTGGAGATAAACTCTTTGGAAGAGATAATGAACTTGATAAATTAAAATATATCGCTACTAAAGACATTCATAAAAACTCTGTAAAACTGCTAGTCTCTGGTCAAGAAGGGATAGGAAAAACTAGGTTTATAGAAGAATTCTTTATCTATTTAAATTTACAAAATATCTTCACGATACGGACAAAATTTTATGAATTTCAAACCTCTATTCCTTATTCAAGTTTTAAAAATATATTTATTCAACTAAATATTCTTTTTACTTCTGAAATTTATAATAACAATCTTTCTCATATAAATAAGCATCATGCATCTATTTTAAAATCTATTTTTCCAGAATTAAATACAATGTTCTCAGATATACCAATAGTTAGCAATATTTCATATGTAGATATAAATATCCAACTTCCACTAGCTCTAAGAGATTTTTTTTCAAACTTTGCAACTGAGGAACGTCCATTAGTAATATTTTTTGATGACCTACAATGGGCGGATGAAGCATCTATTGAACTTATAAAAAAAAGTATACTTAATTCAAATAATCCTTACCTTCATTTTGTTTGTGCTTACCGTGATAAAGAAATTGAAAAAAATGTAAATTCTGCTAAGTTAATAAATAAGATAAAAAAAATAAACCATAATTTTTATTATATTTATTTACGCCCACTAAATGAAAATGAGCTTCTATCCATGTTAAAACACACACTTTTAGCTGATGATGAAAAAATAGATAAACTAGCTTCTGCTATTTATAAAAAAACAGATGGAAATCCATTTTATGTTGAAACATTTATTAGTTATATGATAGATAAAAATGATTTATATCTTAAAAATGGAAAATGGAATTATTCTATTACTAAAATAAAATCTTATGGTGCTAGTACAAATATGGCTGAAATTATTAATAATAAATTTTCCAAATTAAGTTTAAATGAACAAACATATTTACAGTATTTGGCAATTTTGGGAAATGATTTCGATATTAAATTAGCATATGAAATTATGGATTTTTATGGATTTTCAAATGATTTAATGAATAAAGCTAAATTAAATAGTTTTATAAATATAGATATGAGTCATTATTATTTTTCACATGATCTTATACAAAAAAACATATATGCTTCAATAGATAAAAATAAAAAAAGTAGTATTCATTTAAAGATTGGAAAATACTTAGAAAAAATCTATATAGACAATAAATATAGTGACATAATCACACTTGTTAATCACCTAAATAAAGGGTATGTTAAAGATAAATTTCCAAAGAAACTTTTTTTACTTAACATGAAAGCTATAGAGGAGATGCTGAAAAACAATGCTTTTTCAATGGCTTTAAATAGAGTGTATTGGATAAAAAATAACCTTCTCGATATTAAATTACAGGAAAAAAATCACGCTACCTTTTTTCATTATAAATCACTTTTTGCAAGAATATTATATTTAAATTCAAAACATGATGAAGCATATAAAAAAACGCAAGTATTAATAAACTATTCCAATAATATAAATGAAAAACTAAACTGTTTTACTTTATTTAAAGATATATGTGTAACACAAGGAAAAAGATTCAAAGAATTAATTAAATTTGGAAATATACTTTTTGAGGTTCTAGGATTAATCGTTCCTAGTTCTAAAAAAGAGCTTAAAACTTCTGTGAAGAATCTTCAAAATAAAATTCTTTGCCATAACCTTTTTGAAAATACTAATGAAATAAATCATCTTGCAAAATTAGAAAATATAAAAAAGAAAAAAATAATGTCACTTCTAGTGGATTACTGGGAAGCCGCTTATTACTTAACTGACATAGAACTGATGCAATGGGCTTATCTCAATATTGTTTATTTTTCATTTAGGTATGGAAATTCAAGTGAATCTGCATTTGGATATGTTCTTTTTGGAGGTCAGTTAGTATCTCAAGGAAAGTACAAAAAAGGGTTTCTATTTGGTGAAGTAGCACTAAAATTAAATAAAAAGTTATATGATGAAAAAATGCTTCCTAAGATTCATAATTTTGTTCCTAACTTTATAAGCTCTTATACCAAACCTCTATCTTCAAATATACCGTTATATCAAAAAAGTTTAGCCCAAAGTAAAATAAACGGTGATATAGTTTTTGGAACATGGGCTAACTTTTTAATGCATTTTTCAGACTATTTATCTGGAAATAATTTAGATAACATCAGTAAAAGTATTCACAATGAAAGCAGCTTTATACTTGAATCAGGTGATGCTAAAATGATTTCTATATTTAAAGTCTTAGTCAATACTATAGATGTGTTACAGGATTTAGATGAGACTAATATAGAAGAGGAAGAGCTTGCAATAATGATGTGGGAGGAAGAGAACTTTTTTCCTGCATTAGCTTGGTATGCTATTATTAAAGCACAAAACTGTTTTTTAAACGCAAATTTCGATGAGGGACTTAACTATATAAATACTTATGTTCATACAACTGCAAATGAAGTTATTATGTTTCCCAAACTCACACTTCATTTTATACGAGCGTTACTGTTATATGGTAAAGAAAATACTTTAAGTATATCTGAGTCAGAAATACTTTTATTGGACTTAGAAGAAATAGATAAGTATTATAAAGAGACTCCTAGTAATTTTAAATTTCAATACATCTTATTAAAAGCTGAAAAGATGAAAGATTACACCTCTCAATGGGATGTAGCTAAACATTATGATTCTGCTTTAAAATATGCTAAAAAAATGAAAAATAATTTTTATATTTCTATAGCAGGTTTATGTGCAACTAGATTTTGGAATAGTATGAGAAACAGAGATTTAAGTAATTATTACTATACTGAATCAATCATAGGTTTAAATCAGTGGGGTGCATATAGACAATCAAAATATATTAAAAAATTTCTACATGAAAAAGAGCCTAAAAGTAATAAAAACCTTTTTTATACAACATCCGCTAAATTCCAAGCTCTATTAAAATCATTCAACAAAATATCAATTGCTAAAAATAATGAGGAACTTATATATGTATTAATGCATACAATTTTAGAAAATGCTACTGCAAGTAGAGGAGTTCTAATATTTAAAGAACACGGTGATTTTCAAATTAAGGCAAGTATAGACTTTAAAAAATGTACCATTGAACAATTTGAATTAGCACTTGATGCTTCCATAATGGTACCGAAAAATATAATTTCTTATGTAATAAATACAGGTGAAAAAATTACTATACAAAATCCATCTGAAAGTGGAAGATTTCAATTTGATAATTATATAAAGAAATATAAACCAGCGTCATGCGTTGTTATTCCTGCAAAACTAGAAAAATTTGTAAATGGAGTGATATACTTAGAAAACACTGAGTTAGCAACACCTTTAAATGATGAGAGTATAAAAATTTTAGAACTTTTGCTTGCTCAAGCACTGATAGTTTTTAAAAACACCTCTTTATATGAAGAAGTAAGAAACAGTGAAAATAATCTAAACAAGGCTCAAAAATTATCTCACGTTGGTAGCTGGCAATATAACGGACATGATAAAAAAGTTATTTGCTCCGAAGAGACATATAGAATTTATGGTTTAAAACCATATAGCTTAGATATTGATTATAACTGGTTTGTAAGACATCTTCACCCTGAAGATATAGTGTATGTTAATAATGCTGTAGAAAAAGCTTTTAGCGGAGAGAGATATTATGACATTACACATCGCATTATTACAGTTGATGAAGAAGAGAAAATTGTGCATCAGATTGCTGAAGCATATGTGGAAGATGGTGTTCAGATTATGTCAGGGACAATTCAGGATATTACAAAATTAAAAAATTCAGAAGAGTTGATATCACGCCTTTCTCAGGTTGTAGAACAAAGTCCTTTTAGTACAATTATTACAGATAAAAAAGGGGTAATAGAATACGTTAATAATCAATGTGAAATTATGACTGGTTATAAAAAAGATGAGATTATAGATAAAAATGTAAATATTTTTAAATCCGATGTTCATAATAATAGATTTTATGCCAAAATCTGGAAAACAATTACAGATAAAAAAGAAATTTGGCGTGGCACAATAATAAACAAAATCAAAGATTCTAAAATTATTGATTGTGATTCAACAATTTTTCCAATTTTAAATGATAATAATGAGATTACTAAATTTGTTACAATTCAAGAAGATATAACAGAGCAAAATATTAAAGATAAAATATTTTTAATGCAGACTAGACAGGCTCAAATGGGAGAGATGATAAGTATGATTTCTCACCAATGGAGACAACCATTAGCTGCAATTTCTTCAACCTCTATAGATTTGCAAGTAAAATCACAACTTAAATATTTTGATATAGAAGAGAAACAAGGAGTAATGGAATATGAGGCATATACAAATAATAGTCTTAATGTTATTGATTCTCTTGTGCGAAACTTAACGAACACTATAGATGATTTTAGAAACTTCTACAAACCAGATAAACTAGCAGTAACTTTAAAACTAGAGGATGTAATTGAAAAAGCATTAAATATTATCAAATCGTCACTTATAAATAATAATATAAATATAATTGAAGAGTATAATTCAAATGAAGATATACAACTCTATGATAGTGAAATGATACAAGTTATTTTAAATATCTTAAAAAATGCACAAGATAATTTTCAAGAAAAACAGATAGAAAATCAACAAATTATAATTAAAACTGAAAATAGAACCATCTCAATTTATGACAATGGTAAAGGGATACCTGAAGATATAATAGGTAGAATATTTGAACCATATTTTTCAACAAAACTTGAAAAGAATGGGACAGGTTTAGGTCTTTATATGTCTAAAATTATTATTGAAAATCATCATAATGGAAAATTAAGTGTAGAAAACACAGATGATGGAGTATGCTTTAGCATTGAGTTTGGAATGATATCATAGCATAGAAATAGAATTTTAATAAAGAGTTTATAAATACTGGTCTTTACAAACCCTTTAATTTTAGTGTGTATGGTCTGCACAAATTCAATAGTACTAGTTATGCGAATGACACCTCTATTATCTTCTGAATATTTGAAGTGCTCAAACAGAATATCCTATTTAAAAGAATTTTTTTAATAATTCATCAAGCACCTTTTCTCCTGCTTTTGATTTAATAAATTTTTCTAAATCAATTTTTACTTTTGGAGAATTTATGTCTCCTCTTAAGTTTGCAGGAATCATATTTTTCTTAGCTTGAAGAGTGATATCTGAATTTATTGTTTGTTTTTTTGTATCTATTTTTGCACTTTTTGCTTTAATGGATGCTTGTTTTGAGCGAAGATTAAGTGAGGCAACAATCTTTTCTTTATTTATTATCGCATCTATATCACCATTAAAGTTCTCTCTATACATATCAAATTTTGTGTATTGCTTTATGAGATTAAATGTTTTGTTATTAGCAAAATTTCCATTTATTATATCTCCTGTAAAAGTACCTTTAGACGTGAGTAAATTATAATCTACTTTAGCATCAAGAGTTGCTTTAAATATTTCTGGATAAATTAACATATGCAAAAGTTCCATCGTTTGTACAGATTTTAAATCAGCATTAAAGTCATCATTATGAAGTTTTGCATCAATAGTTCCACCTGCAACTTTAGTATGCATTGTAAAATCTAAATCTTTTGCTTTTAATATCTTTCCATTTGCAGTAATTGAACCTTTCATATGTTGTTGTGAGATAAAATAGAGTTTATCAAGATTTGAGATATTTACTATATAATCACTCTTAAGTGAGGCATCACTTATATTAAATCTTGCACTTTTGATATCAAAATTTGCTATATTTGAATTAAAGTCAACTTTTGTATCTGCTAAATCTTTATCTAATATAGTTGAAGTAGTTGAGTTAAATGTAATACGAGGCATAGGAGATTTAAACTCATACTCTTTTGTTAAATATTTTGAATTTAAAACTCCTTTTTTAATAGTAGTACTAACATTACCTTTTAAACTACCACTTCTTAAATCACTAATATTTACTTTTAAATCTAATTCTCCATCTGTATAATATGGCTGATTTAACATATAAAGTGCTTTTTTTAGTTTTAATTTTTTAATATTCACTTCTACACTTAAAGGTGCAAAATCTTTTAAATATGCTACAAACTTTGTGTCTGAAGAGGCTACATCACTTTTACCTTTTACAACTAACTTTTCTTTTGTTCCCTTAACAGTTCCGTCTAATCTAAATTTTCCTCTTAAGTCACTTCCTATGATGGGTTTTAAAACTGCTAACTCTTTTATGTTAAGTGAGTACTTTATATCACTTTTAAATGGCTCAGGAATTATTTTTCCTGATGAGAGTATTTTAAAAATATTTGAGCTTAGATTATATTTATAATCAACATCATCACCCTTTAATGTCGCATCAAAATTCATAACAAATGATGTAGATGGGATAGTGACATTAAAATCTTTCTTCATCAATTTAGAGTTTAATTTTCCATTTTTTGTCTTTAAAGAGATATCTCCATCTAACATATGTGCTTTAATATTTTTAAAATTGATATCAAAATTAATATCCCCACTTGCATACTGACTCTGAGAACCCATATAAAGTAAAGATGATAATTTTGCCTCTTTTATTTTTGCAATTATTGAAGTTGGATTCAGATCAGTTAACTCTATATGATATGTTGTATCACTTTTTCCAACATCACTTTTGCCATCAATTTTCATAAATGCCATATCACCTATAACTGAGCCATTAGTTTTAAGTTTACCTTGCAATGGAGTAATTGTTAAAGGTTGAAGTGTTTCTAAATTGTTTAGTTTTAAGTCATAAACAATATCAAATGATTTAGCAGATAAAGAATAATTTCCTTTAAGTGAGACAGTATTATTACTACCTAACTCTAAAAATATCTCAAACTCACTCATACTTAAAGAAAAAGTTATAAGTTTAGAATTTAATTTTGTATTTTCTTTTATTTTTGATTCTATAATAGGCTTAAGTAGTCCATTTCCAAAAGATGTAAAAGCGACTACATATACGATAGCTATTAAACCAATAATTATGCCCACTAACCAAGCTAAAAATTTCATATTATCTCCAATATTTTATATGCTCGTATAATACAATAATTAATAAAAAAAATCTAAAAATACATACTTGATATAAGTAGACTAAATTAAGCTATATAAAATAACTAAACTTATACTTGACATTGTTACACTCAATCTGTATAATAGTGGTATATATTTACAAAAGGAGTGATTAAACAATTATGTCTAAACAAACTGATGAAGAATTACAAGAAGCACCTCTTAAAGAGGAAAACTTAGAAATAGATTCAAATGAAGTGGAGGCTGAAGCTGAAGCAGTTGAAAATGAGTTTGATTTACTACAAGAAGAGTTAGTAGCTCTAAAAGATAAATATGCTCGTGTTCATGCTGATTTTGATAATATCAAAAAAAGACTTGAGCGTGAAAAATATACAGCAGTTGAATACTCAAATGAGAAATTTGCTAAAGATATGATTCCTGTTATGGACGCACTTCAAATGGCACTTACATCAACAGCAACACTTACCGATCCTCAAGAGCATTTAAATAAGCTAAATGAAGGTATCGAGTTAACTCTTAAGCAGTTTACTACTTCTTTAGAAAAACATGGTGTAACAATGGTTTCACATGATGAGCCATTTGATCCAAATATTCACAATGCTGTTCAAACAGTTGATAGTGATACTGTAGAGTCTGGGCAAATTGTTCAAACTTTTCAAACTGGATTTAAATATAAAAATCGCCCGTTACGTGAAGCAATGGTTATTGTAGCAAATTAAAATCGGAAGTGAGGCTTTAGCCTCGCAAAAAATAGGCAAGGCTAAAGCCTCGCTTCCAAATAAAATATAAATAAAATTAAGGAAATAACATGTCAAAAGTTATAGGAATAGATTTAGGAACAACAAATTCATGTGTAGCAGTTTACGAAGGTGGTGAAGCTAAAATCATCCCAAATGCAGAGGGTAAAAATACAACTCCATCTATAGTAGCTTTCACAGATAAAGGTGATGTTTTAGTTGGTGATCCTGCAAAGCGTCAAGCAATTACAAACCCTGAGAAAACAATCTCTTCAATCAAGAGAATTATGGGTCTTATGATGAGTGAAGATAATGCGAAAGAAGCTCACGATAAAGTAACTTACAATATCGTTGAAAAAGATGGAGCAGCTTGTGTTGATGTAGCAGGTAAAATATATACACCTCAAGAAATTTCTGCAAAAATTCTTACAAAACTAAAAGAAGATGCAGAAGCTTACCTAGGTTCAACTGTAACTGACGCTGTTATTACAGTTCCAGCTTACTTTAACGATTCTCAAAGAAAAGCAACTAAAGACGCTGGTACAATCGCTGGTCTTAATGTTTTAAGAATCATCAACGAGCCAACTGCATCTGCACTTGCTTATGGACTTGATAGCAAAACTGAAGAAAATGTACTTGTTTATGACCTTGGCGGTGGAACATTTGATGTTACAACTTTAGAAATTTCTGATGGTACTTTTGAAGTTCTTTCAACTGATGGTAACGCATTTTTAGGTGGAGATGATTTTGATAACAAAATTGTTGATATGTTAAATGCTGATTTTAAAGCTTCTCATGGAATTGAGCTTAAAAATGACAAAATGGCTCTTCAAAGACTTAAGGATGCAGCTGAAAATGCTAAAAAAGAGTTAAGTTCAGCAACTGAGACTGAAATCAACTTACCGTTTATCACTATGACAGAAGCTGGACCACAACATTTAGTTGTAAAACTTACTCGTGCTAAGTTTGAGGGTATGATTTCTGATCTTATAGAAGAAACTATTGATCATATTAAAACTGCAATGGATGAGTCTGATTTAAGTAACGATGAGATTAAAGAGATTATCATGGTTGGTGGTTCAACTCGTGTTCCAATGGCACAAGAAGCTGTATCTAAGTATTTCGGTGGAAAAGAACTTAACAAGGGTGTAAATCCTGATGAAGTTGTTGCTGCTGGTGCTGCTATCCAAGGTGGTGTTTTAAGAGGAGATGTTAAAGATGTACTTCTTCTTGATGTTACTCCATTATCACTTGGAATTGAGACTCTTGGTGGAGTTATGACTAAGATTATTGAAAAAGGAACTACAATTCCTGTTAAAAAATCTCAAATCTTCTCAACTGCAGAAGATAACCAACCAGCTGTATCTATCAGCGTTGGTCAAGGTGAGCGTGAGTTTGCTAAAGACAACAAATCACTTGGTTTATTTGAGCTTGGAGATATTCCAGCAGCTCCAAGAGGTGTACCTCAAATTGAAGTAACTTTTGACATTGATGCAAATGGTATCTTAACAGTTAGTTCAACTGATAAAGGTACTGGTAAATCTCAATCAATTACAATCTCTGGGTCATCTGGATTAAGTGAAGAAGAGATTAACAAAATGGTTCAAGATGCTGAAGAAAACAAAGCGACTGATGAAGAAAGAAAAATAATGGTTGATTTAAGAAATCAAGCTGACGCGCTTATTGCTCAAACTGAAAAATCTTTAACTGAAATGGGTGATAAGATTGAAGCTGAAGAAAAAGCTAAAATTGAAACTGCTATTACAGAATTAAAAGATACTTTAAAAGATGAAACTGCTACTAAAGAGCAAATTGAAGAAAAAGTAAAAGCACTTACAGAATCTGCACATAAAATGGCAGAAGAGATGTATAAAAAAGAGCAAAATCCTGAAGAAGCAAAAGATGAGAAGAAAAAGAAAAAAGCTGATGAAGATGTTATTGACGCTGAAATAGAGTAGCGACACTTTATCATAAAATCTTCTTCGACATAAAATAAATCTAAATTTTAGATTTTGCCATGTGTTATATCACACATGGCATTTACCATAAAACTTGTTTACTGAACATAAATATCACATTTTTTATTCTTATTTTTACCTATTTAAGGGATATTTTATTTAAATGTCTTATAATAATCATAAATAATTAATAATAAAGGTATTATATGCTAAACAATCTCTCTATCAAAACAAAATTATTACTACAAACTGCCGTTCCAATTATCATAATTCTTATTTTATCATTTATGGCGATTAGTTCTAACTTAAAAAATGTAAATCATTTAGAAGAGTTGCAAAAAAGTTCTAAACTTCTTAGCTCCATATCATTGCTTGTACATGAGACACAAAAAGAGAGAGGTATGACTGCTGGATATTTAGGCAGTGGTGGCAAAAGTTTTAAAGATAAGCTTCCTTCTCAAAGAAATCTTACAGATGTAAGGATAAAAGAGTTAAAAGAGTATTTAAGCAAAATTGACTTAAACAGCATAGATGCAAAAACTTCAGATGCAACAAACATAGCACTTAATGATATTTCAATAATACGTTCTATTCGGTCGCAAGTTGATACATTAAGTATAAAAGGTTCTGAGGCAATTGCCTACTATACCAATATGAATACAAATTTTTTAATCATAATTATAAAAATTTCCAATACATCATCATCTCCTGAAATAACTAAACAAATGATAGCATATATCAATTTTTTAATGGCAAAAGAGAGAACTGGTATAGAAAGAGCAGTTGGTAACAATATTACCTCTAATGATTATTTCAAAGCTAATTTTAGACAAAAATTTTCTAGCCTTATATCTGCACAAGACTCTTATTTGACTAGCTTTAGTGACTATGCATCTCCTGAAGCTAAAGAATTTTATACTCAAACATTAGACCATGATTCTGTTAGAGAAGTAAATAGAATGAGAAATGCTTTACTAAACGAGAAAGGTATAGGCGGTTTTGGTATTGATGCCACTTACTGGTTTGATACAATATCAAGTAAATTAGGACTTTTAAAAAAGACAGAAAACTATATTGTTAAACGAATTAGAGCAACCAATAAAAAGACTAAACAGAGTGTTAAATTAGCTGTATCAATCAGTAATTTAGTTCATGAAACTCAAAAGGAAAGAGGCGCAACTGCTGGATATGTCGGAAGCAAAGGTAAAAAATTTACTAAAAGACTTCCTGCACAAAGACTGCTTACAGATAAAAAACTTAAAAATTTTAAAACTACTCTAAGTAAACTAGGTACATCTACTCTAAATAAAAAGGCAAAGAGCCATTTAAAAAAAGCATTAGCTCAGTTATCTAAATTACAAAATATAAGAAGTGGTGTAGATTCTCTCTCTATGGGTGGTGCTAAAGTTATTGGTTATTACACAGGTATGCATGCAATCTTTATAGATGTTATTGGTGCTATTTCTAAAGATGCCAAAACTGTAAATGAGGCAAGAGACTTATTAGCATGGTATAACTTCTGTATGAGTAAAGAGCGGGCTGGAATTGAGCGGGCTGTAATGTCAAATACTTTTGCAGGAAACAAATTTCTACCAAATATGAAAGAAAAATTTACAAAACTGGTAACGGAGCAAGATGCTTACTTGATGAGTTTTAAAAAGTCTGCCAATCAAAGAATGATTAATTTCTACAATAAAACAGTATCTGGCAAATATATTGATGAAGTAAATCGTATGAGACAAGTGGCTTTTAATGCTAAGAGTGTTGGCGGTTTTGGAATTGATTCTGGATACTGGTTTAATACAATTACCACCAAAATCAATTTACTTAAAAAAATTGATGATTACTTATCTACTACTTTAGAAAAAACTATAGAAATAAAACTATCTGATAATAACACATCACTTTACACTATGACTATCATAATAATAATGTTGGTACTGTTTATATTGATATTTTCTAAAATAATCTCTGATGGTATTTCTAAGTCTATATCTAAATTTCAGTCAGGTCTAGTAAGCTTTTTTGATTATATTAACAGAGAGAAAACTGATATAGATCTGCTTGATGACAGCTCATCTGATGAACTTGGTAATATGGCAAAAGTTGTAAATGAGAATATTACAAAGACTAAAGCAGCTATGGAAGAGGACAATGCCTTTTTAAATAGTGCTGAGGGTGTTATGAATAAAGTTTCAGATGGTATGCTTTCAATACATATCGAAGCTAACACAAGTAATCCAAGTCTTCAGCAATTAAAAGAATCAGTTAATGATGCACTGCTAAGTTTAAAAGATAAGTTTACTCTCATAAATAGAACATTGAAACAATACTCAAGTTATGACTATACAGATCAGTTAAAACTTGATGATATTCAACAAAATAGTGCTCTAGAGGTGTTGATACTTGAGATTAATCAATTAAGAGGTGCAATTGTAAGTATGTTAAATAATTCATCCGACAGTGCTAACAATTTACTGGAAAAATCTGACATACTACAGTCTCAAATGCAAGAATTAAGCAGTTCATCTAATAAACAAGCAATTAGTCTAAAAGAGACAGCACAAACAATGGAAAATATTGACGTTGCTTCTAAAGACACTTCAAGTAAAGCTAAAGAGGTTATTGACCAGTCAAATGATATAAAGTCAGTTGTTTCAATAATTTCTGATATTGCTGAACAGACAAACTTACTTGCTTTAAATGCAGCTATTGAGGCAGCAAGGGCAGGAGAACATGGGAGAGGATTTGCGGTAGTTGCAGATGAAGTACGAAAACTTGCTGAGAGAACTCAAAAATCATTATCTGAAATAAATGCAAATATTAATATACTTACTCAATCTATTACTGATATAGGTGTTAGCATTGATGAACAAAGTAATAATATATCTAGTATTAACACCGCTATTTCAAAAATCGATGAAATAACTCTAGAAAATTCAGAGATAGTAGAAAAAGTAGAGCTTATAACAAATGAGGTTAAGGAAATGGCTGTTAATATTTCCCAAGATGTTCAAAAAAATAAATATTAATACAACTACATGTAGAATTTAATTTCTACATGTCAAACTAAATACTATCTATTGCTTCCAAAACTTTTAAAGCTTGAACATGTTCTTTTATATCATGAACTCTAATTATTGAAGCCCCATTTTTCACAGCTTCTAAATTTAAAGCTATAGTTCCTGCAAGTCTATCTTGTGGTGATGATGGTGATATCTTATCTATTAGTGATTTTCTTGAAGCCCCAATAAGCAGTGGCTTTTTAAGAGTTAAAAAATGCTCTAAATTTTTTATAAGCATTAAATTATGCTCTAAAGTCTTACCAAAACCAATACCAACATCTAAAACAATATCTTGAACACCAAGTGATTCAGCTTTGGCAATTCTACTCTGAAAAAATGAATAAATATCACTTAAGATATTTTCATATTTAGGATCATCTTGCATAGTTTGAGGTGTGCCTTGCATATGCATTATAACAGCTTTAGCACCATTGCTGGCACATAACTTACTCACTTCATTATTAGCTAAACCTGTAATATCATTAACAATTTCAAAACCACTTTGAAGTGCATGTTTTATTACATTTGGTCTATAACTATCAATACTAAATTTTACTTTTTTATATAGTTTTTCTGCTGCTATTAAATCAAGTATAGGTTTTAATCTACTAAGCTCTTCATTTTTATCCACATGTAAAGAGTTTGGAGCTGATGACACTCCACCAACATCTATGATGTTAGCACCATCTTCTATCATCTGCTCAACTGCTTTAATTACACCATCTACATTAAATCTAGAGTCTGAAAAAAAACTATCATTGTTAATATTAATAACACCCATAATATCCACACCTGATTGCTTTTTAATTTTTAAAATTTCTTGTAATTTTTTTGCTAAATTTTTTAGACCAAATGGCTGTGCCAACTCTTTCTTACTAAGCAATTGTAACTGTTTACTTGTAGCAATAAGCAAACAATCTACATATGGAGTTTTTGCAATTACAGTTCCACGAGGAACAGCTAAATCTGCACCTATGCTAAGAGCATCTTGTTTTAAAATATTTGCAGCTCCCACATGTAAAGCATTTATTTTTATAATATTAGTATATGCTTTTGAAGAGAGTATACTGACTCCTCCACTATCAACCCCTATATCCTGAAGTTGTTTTTTTATATCAACACTATTAGATAATTTTTCAATTTGCATTTTTATCTCCAACAAAACTCATCAACAACATTGCTAAAATAGATTGTGGACGAGAATTTAATTCCAATAATCTATATGCCTTATCAAAATTTTCAAGTTGAGTATTTGATAGTATAAGCATATCTACAACTGTTGCTCTATTGTAAAGTGCCTCTATAAGAAGTTTTGCTTCACTTTTTTTTATTCTAGCATTTACCTTTAAAAATTCAAAAACTTCTTTGTAATCAATTTGAGAAAGATTTAACTCTATCTCTTGTTTAACATAAATTTTTATTCCTTTTAGCATCGGTAATCTTGAACGAACAGTAGGAAGTAAATTTGATTTTGTAGATGAAATTATTATAAATTCTATATTTGCAGGAGGTTCTTCTAGTACTTTTAAAAGTGAATTTTGAGCTACACTAGTAAAACTATTTGAGCCCATAATGATATATTTAGTTTGAGATTCACTTATATAAGCTTCTGCTATAACAGCTTTTGCATGCTCTATTTTAAAATCTTCTTCTATAAAACCAACTACTCTATTTGGTTTTAATTCATTTACAAATTTTTCAAACTCTGCTTCTATATCTGTTGAGATTAAAATATGACTTTTCTTGCTCTCATGAACAAACATCTACTTCTCCAAACATTGCTGCATTTAGAGATGCATCAAAAATACGGTAAAGCTGTAATAATTTTATATCTAATAATTTATCATATGAGTGAAGATTAAATGCATTTAGATACTCTTCATCAAACATCCAAAAATAACTTGTATCTTTTCTTTTTGCTATGTCTGCTCTTTTATCATCACCATTACCAATGTACCAAAAGAAATAATCCTCTTTATGTGCAAGAGAAATCATATTTTCAACAATATCAATCATCTCTCCACCACTTACACTATTGTAATGTTGATACATACTATCTATTGTTACAATTGGTAAAAGTGGACGCTCAAGTTGTTTAGAATTTATGGAACTAACAATATATCTTTCTAACCATTTTCTTTTTTCATCTGTAATAAGAATAATAGTTTTTCCATCTAATATCTGCTCTAATGCTTGTGAGGTTGTTGTCGTCCAGTCAAATCTTTGCTCTTCTAACCAACTAAAACAACCACCCTCTTCTCTGATGGCATCTAAACTCCACTGTGCGAAATCCAACATTTTTTTACTTATCTAACTCATATGCATTATGAAGACTTCTAACAGCTAACTCTGCATATTTTTCATCTATAACCATAGATATTTTTATCTCTGAAGTTGAGATCATATTTATGTTTATATTTTCATCAGCCATTGTTGAAAAAGCACGTGCTGCAACACCAGAGTGAGATTTCATACCAACACCAACAACTGAGACTTTACAGATTTTATCATTATATGAATCAGCAGAGATATCTCCACTCTCTACAAAAGTATCAACTACAGCTTTAGCATCATTAATCTCACTAGTAGGTACTGTAAAGTCAATATTTGTAGTTCCATCATGGGCTTTATTTTGAATAATCATATCAATGTTTACATCACTATTTGAGAGTTTTGTAAAGATATCAGAAGCAATTCCTGGTCTATCTTTTACACCCATTAAAGATATACGAGCTTGATTTTTATCCAGTGCAATTCCACTTACTAATGGCTTTTCCATAATATTTTCTTCCTTAGTTATTAATGTTCCCTCTTCATATGAGAAACTTGTTCTTGTTACTAAATTTACATTAAGTTTTTTTGCTAACTCTACTGAACGATTTTGAAGTACTTTAGCACCAAGTGAGGCTAACTCCAACATCTCATCATATGAGATATTGTTAAGTTTTTTTGCTTTTGGTTCTATGCGTGGGTCAGTTGTGTAAATTCCACTAACATCTGTATATATTTCACATAAATCAGCTTTTAATGCTCCAGCTATTGCAACTGCTGAGAGATCACTTCCACCACGACCAAGAGTTGTAACATCACCTTTTTCATTTACACCTTGAAAACCAGCAACTACAATTATCTTACCCTCTTTGATAGCATCTTGCATAACTTTTGGGTTTATATTTTCTATACGAGCTTTAGTATGAGTTGCATCTGTAACGATTCCAGCTTTTCTTCCTGTCATAGCACAAGCAACATGTCCCATCTCATTTAGAGCAATTGAGAGAAGTGAAGCAGTAACTCTCTCTCCTGAACTAAGTAACATATCCATCTCAGCTCTTGATGGATTTGATGAAAAATGTTCAGCATAGCCAACCAGCTTATTTGTTTCTCCACTCATTGCAGACACAACTACAACAACATCATTACCAGCTTTTTTTGTCTTACTAACACGAGAAGCCACATTTTGTATGCGATCTAAATCACCAACACTAGTACCACCAAATTTTTGAACTATTAACATCTATAATAGACCTTCATCATTAAAATAATTTATTACACTTGTGTATACATCTTTTTTAAAATTTGCACTCAAGGCTAAAACATCTTCTACACCAACAAATTTGTAATCACTAAACTCTGGATGTTTGGTTTTTATATTTATCTTTGCATTTTTATTTAATTTAACCAAAAAATATTTCTGTTTCTGTCCAATATATGGTTTCATATTTTTAGCAATTTTAGAAGGAAAATCATAAGATATCCATTCTGGATATTCACAAATAATCTCAACATCATCTGTGCCTATCTCTTCTTCTAACTCACGAAACAATGCTTCTTTAACCTCTTCACCTTCATCAATTCCACCCTGAGGAAACTGCCAAACATCTCCCAAGTCATTTCTTTGAGCTAAAAAAATCTCTTTTTTAGCAGGATAATTACTTGATACAACTATCATCGCTACATTAGGACGATATAATTTTTTTTTACTCATTAACTCTGCTTCACTTTTAATATTTAACGCGATTGTACTAAAAAAGCAATTAAAAGAAAATAATTTTGATTAAAATAGCTATAATTTCACTATGCTACTTTAATATATTTCAATACAAAATCAAGCACTTATCGACTATAAAGTAAAATATTTAAATTAACTTTTTAATATCTTGTATAGTAACAAAAAATGATATATACTTTAGCCTGATAAATTATAAGGTAGTAACAATGAAGGAATATATACTAAAAAATACCGATTTTTTAGTCTCTCAGACTGATGAAAAAGGTATTATAATATTTGCAAATGATGATTTTTGTGATGTAGCAGGTTACTCACTTGAGGAACTTGTAGGTAAACCACATAATGTTATTAGACATCCTGATATGCCAAAAGCTGCCTTTAAAGATTTGTGGAAGACTGTTAAAAGTGATAAAATCTGGGAAGGCTATGTGAAAAATTCCACTAAAAATGGTGACTTTTATTGGGTATATGCCACAGTTTATCCATCGTACGATAAAAATACAAATGAAAAGACTTATATGTCATGTAGAAGAAAACCTTCGGCTCAAGAAATTCAAGAAGCCCAAGCGTTATATAAAACACTAAATTAGGAAATATATCTATGAACAACATACAAAGAAACATAATAATAGTGATAGTTTTTGCTATTTTAATTACCTCACTATTTTTAAGTGACTCAAGTTTACTTCATGCTGGACTTACCATAACAGCAATGGGACTTGTTCTCTTTTTTCAGCAACAAAAAATATCATTAGGTTCATCTAATATAAATATGATTTTAGATGATTTTTTAGAAATTTTAAAATTTGAAAGAAATAAAACTATTTTAAATAAATCTACAACTGATAAAATGGAACAAAAGATAAATCAAATTATAGAGAGATATGAAAAAACCACACTCCAAGATACAGAGGTTGCGGGTCAAATGGTTTTACTTGCTAATAAAGTATCAAAAGGTCACTATTCAAACAGAATTCAGATAGACAGTAAGACACCATATGTTCATGTATTAAAAAATAGCATGAACGATATGTTAGATTCATCTGAGAAAAATCTTGATACCGCGATATCAACTTTGCAAAATTTTGCAAATGGTCAATTTCAAGCTAGACATGATGTTAATGTTGAAGCAAAAATGGCTGATTTATTAAACAATATCAATGAACTTGGTCAATCACTTGAAGATATGGAGCAAACAAATCAAGATACTCAATTCCAAATACTAGAATCTTCAAATATATTAAACAAAACTATCAGCGAGATTACAAATACAACAATTATAGATCTAAAAAATATGATTAGTAAAACGGTCGATAAGATTTATAATGTTTCTCAAAAAGAAAACGAAATGGTTGAGAATCTTCAATCACTTGTTTCAAATGCTAATGAGACAAAAGAAATTTTATCTACCATTGGTGACATAGCTGAACAGACAAATTTACTGGCTCTTAATGCTGCTATTGAAGCAGCTCGTGCAGGTGAACATGGTCGCGGTTTTGCAGTTGTTGCTGATGAAGTTAGAAAGCTTGCTGAGAGAACTCAAAAAAGTCTTGCTGAGAGTACCGCAACTACTAATGTTTTAATCCAATCAATTGCAGATAGTTCTCAAGCTCTGATAGAAAATGCTCAAGAGGTTAATAATGTTTCTGATGAAGTCAATAATATCAGTAGCAAAATGGATACAATAATTAAAACTCTAAATAGCCTAACAAACAAATAATAATATAGCCATAAGCACAATTTGTGGTTTTAGCTATACTTCCATCATGCTACTCTACATTCATATTCCATTTTGTGATTCTAAATGTTACTACTGTGCTTTTAGTTCATATGTTGATAAATTTCATCTTAAAAAAGAGTATATGGAAGTTCTACTTATTCAACTTAAATATGAACTCAAAAAATTTGATGCGAAACCTAATTCTATAGAATCTATCTTTATAGGTGGTGGTACACCATCTACAGTTGAACCAGAACTTTATAAACCTCTTTTTGATATTTTAAAGCCATATTTAATGTCAAATATTGAAATAACCTCAGAAGCAAACCCCAATAGTGCAACAAAAAAATGGCTTGAAGGGATGTATAAACTTGGTGTAAATCGTATAAGTTTTGGAGTACAAAGTTTTAACAAAAACAAACTCAAACTTTTAAATCGTGCACATACAGATGAACAAGCAAAAAATGCTATCTTAAATGCAAAAAAAATAGGGTTTAAAAATCTCTCACTTGATTTAATTTATGCAACATTTGGAGATACAAAAGAGCTTTTAAAACATGATATTAAAACTGCTTTATCGTTGCCCATAAATCACTTAAGTGCTTATGCTTTAACTATCGAAGAAGGCACTCCTTTTGAGTCAAAACCTCACATGTCAAAAGAGACACTAAAGCTCACTTCATGGCTTTTTGATGAGATAATCTCAAGTGGATTTAAACAATACGAAATAAGTAATTTTGGCTCATACCAAAGCAAACATAATCTTGGGTATTGGGAATACAAAGATTATATTGGTCTTGGAAGTGGTGCTGTTGGAAAACTAAAACTTCAAAGATTTTATCCAACTGCTATTGTTGAAGATTATATAAAAAATCCTCTTGATATGAAAATTGAAACTCTAAGTGATGAAGATAAAAAAATCGAGCAGGTATTTTTAGGTCTCAGGTCTTGCATTGGAGTAAGTGAGAGTATATTAAATACACAAGAATTAAAGAATGCAAACCTGCTTGTAGAAGAGAAAAAACTCTATTTTAAAAATGATATATTTTATAACTATGATTATCTTTTAGCAGATGAGATTACACTCTTTATATCATAGTTTAATTATTCTTTAGATAAAATCTTGTCCTTATAATAATTTAGAGGATATTTAATGTTTGGTATGGGTTTTACTGAGATAATGATAATAGCTGTTATAGCTATTTTATTTCTTGGACCAGATAAACTTCCAGGGGCTATGGTAGATATAGCCAAATTTTTCAGAAGTGCAAAGAATACTATTGGCTCATTGAAAGATACTTTAGAAGAAGAGATGCACGTTAAAGATATAAAAGAAGAAGCCCTCGCATATAAAAAAGAGTTACTTGATACAAGTGAAAAAATTAAAAACTCTACTGATATTGAACATATTGGAGCAAATCTAACCTCACTTGATGATGATTTACTTGAAGATGATGAAGTAGATAAGGACACAACATCACAAGAAGAAAAACAAATTCCAAAAACTAAACTAAAAAAAGAAAACAACAAAAATGTTTGATGATATAAAACCACACCTAATTGAACTTAGAAAACGACTAGGAATCTCAGTTGCAAGTTTAATAGTTATGTTTTTTGTTATGTTTTACTTTCATGAACCTATCTTAACATGGATGGTTGAACCTCTAAACACTGCACTTATAGAAGTTGGCAAAAAATCTGTTCATGCTGCAGAGGGGATGGTTACAACCTCTCAAGTTGGTGGAGCATTTTTTGTTGCCTTAAAAGTTTCATTTTTTGCAGCTCTTATAGGAGCATTGCCTATTATTCTTTCCCAAATCTGGATGTTTATAGCCCCTGCTCTTTATGCAAATGAAAAGAAGATGCTTATCCCTTTTATAGTTGGTGGAACAACAATGTTTACCATAGGAGTACTCTTTGCTTATTATGTAGTGACCCCCTTTGGTTTTGATTTTCTCATAACCTTTGGTAGTTTTAAATTTACCCCTCTTATAAACATAGAAGATTATGTTGGATTTTTTACAAAAATCTTGTTTGGATTTGGTATAGCTTTTGAGCTACCAATTTTTGCATATTTTTTAGCACTTCTTGGAATGATAAACGATAGAAATATGAAAAACTTTTTTAAGTATGCTGTTGTTATTATCTTTGTTGTTGCAGCACTTCTCACACCTCCTGATATTTTAACTCAACTTCTTATGGCAGGTCCACTTATCATTCTTTATGGTTTTTCTATCTTAATTGTACGGATGGTAAACCCTGCTCCTGCACTTGATGAAAATGGTGATGAAATCGATGAAGTAACTGCAGAAAACGATAGTGAATCTAAACCAACTTCAAAAGTAAGTGGACTCGAAGAGTCTAAACAAGACTAATCAAACAAGCAAGTCTTTAATAAATAAAAATGCTAAATAAAGAATACCTAACCTCAAGCTATAACTTTACACTTCCAAGTGAGCTTATAGCAACTCATCCAGCCTTCCCCAGAGATAGTGCAAAACTATTAGTTTACAATAGACAAACAGATGAGATTGCACATGTATTATTTTCTGATTTTGAAAAATTTATACCAAAAAAGTGTGCTTTAATATTTAATGACACAAAAGTTATAAAAGCTAGACTGTTCGGTCTAAAGTCAAGTGGTGGAAAGATAGAACTTCTTATAAACAGAGCATTAGATGCACACAATGTCAATGTTTATATCCGTGGAAAAGTAAAAATAGATACTAAAATCTTTTTTGATGAAAACTTAATGGCAAAAGTAAAAGAATTAAACAATGATGGAAGCAGAATTGTAATTTTTTTTAAAAATAACAAACTTTTAAGATTTGAAGATATACTGCCAATCATTGATAAAATAGGTCATGTTCCTCTTCCCCCATATATCCAAAGAGAAGATAACCAAGAAGATGAAAGTGAGTACCAAAGTGTATTTGCTAAAAATGAAGGTGCTGTTGCAGCTCCAACAGCTTCACTTCACTTCACAGATGAACAACACAAAAGAGTTTGTAAAAATCATAAACACGCATATGTAACTCTTCATGTTGGAAGTGGAACTTTTAAACCTGTTGAGTGTGAAACTATAACTGAGCATCCTATGCACTCTGAGTATTATGACATCTCTGATGATGCAAAAAAGCTTCTTGATTCAGATATACCTATCCTTAGTATAGGAACAACTTCAACAAGAACTATAGAGTTTTATACAAGACATAAAGATATACAAAAAGGAGAGGCAAATCTCTTCTTACACCCAAATAACAAACCACTGAGAGTAAACCATCTACTTACTAATTTTCATCTACCAAAATCGACACTACTAATGCTTGTCGCTTCTTTTGTTGGTGTAGATAAAGCTCAAGAGCTTTATAGGGTTGCTATTGAGGATAAGTATAGATTTTATTCTTATGGTGATGCTATGTTGATAATATAAAAAAATATTGAGATTCTAAATACAACTAATACTCTAAATAGTGAAACTTTTTCTTCACTAAAAATACTCATTAAAATTCATAAGAGAACTTAGTAGAAACTTGAAGTTTAAAATAGTTGATAATTCTTTTTTAAATTATAAGAAAAAGTGATTACTTAACCTGAAATATTTTACTTTAAGCAAAATATAAACCTATGGAATTTAAAAAGTTAATATTTATTTAAAACCAACCATCCGAATCAGCTAAAATTGCTTTGTTTATGTCATCATAGATTGACATAGCATGAGTAATAATTTCTGTACCTTTATTAAAATATTCAGATGAATTATATACAATAGTATTTTTAAAAATATTTTTTTGAGTTAAAGTTAAGTAAGTCATAGTTGCATCATTTAGTATCTTTAACTTTTTATTTATTACAGAAGCTTGAATTTCATTATTATATTTAGTGATGATTTTACCCGTTATAGCTTGGATATTTTGATTTAAAATTTGAACTTTTACTAATTCATATAATAACAATTTTCTCTCTTTTTTAGAGGACATTTTTTTAGCTGCAAAACCAGAACCTATACCTCTAACAATACCGATATGCTCTGCAAATGGAAGTAAACTTTCCATCATTAAAGTAGCAGATTCTTTTCCAAAATCACTTGATTTTTTACTAGAATGCCTACTTATAGTTTGAGCTAGTAAAAGTGATTGTTCAATTAAGTCAGTATATCTGTTAAATGTTTTTTTTGTGTCTGTTGATTTTATAGCTTCTCTATTTAAACTTGTTAGTTCACGAGATATTAAAATAGCTTTGCCTTCAACTAATGGGTCCGATGCTATTTCAAAGGATTCCATTTTTCCAATTGCATCTTTCATCTCACTTGTCGTTCCAAATAGTGTTAAAAGAGCATATTCATCACCATTTAAATATGCATTTGTAAGGCCACGAGTTTTTTGAGTTGATATTATCAAATCTCTAAGTGATTCCATATATTTACTGGTACTTGCCTGTGTATCATTACTAAACAATGATTTTGCATGAATACTTAAAAATAACATAGCAATGATTAAAACTATTTTCATTATAAAATCCTTTTTTATAAAAAGAGTATACTATATTGTAACTCTTTAAATTTATAAAAAATTTATTATTTATTATATTTAAATAAAAATATATGCTTTAATCAGATATCTTAAATAATAAACAAATACATATTACAAAAAAGTTAAAATAACTATTCCATTTTGTATCTCTATTTCACCACTTAGTTCTGCTTCAAAAATTCTATGGGGATACTTATTTATAGCTTCATCATAAGTTGGATTTGTTTTACAAAACTCTGTAAATTTATCCTCACTTATTAAAGATTTATCATTTTTTATCTCACTTATTGCAAACTTTGATACAAACTCATTTATATCATAAATCACTTCTGCTTTACCCTCTTTTACAAGCTGGTTTGTAGCATCACTTTCACCAAGTCTTTGAGGTAGAACATAAATCTTCTTTTCCATTGCCAGTGCAAACTCTACACTTCTCATAGTTCCACTATTTATATCTGCTTCACCAACTATAAGAACATCTCCTAGAGCAACAACTAGTTCATTTCTAACTACAAAGCTCCATGGTGTTGCCTTAAAATCCATCTCAAATTGACTAAGTAAAAGCCCACTATTTTGTATATCATTTAAAAGATTTTTATTTACTGCTGGATATCGTATATTTACTCCACATGGAAGTACTGCTATAGTATTTGATGCACCTGCTCCATTATGAGCAACAGCATCTATCCCCATCGCTCCACCACTTACAATGCACACTCCAACTTTTGAAAGTAATGATGAGAGTTTTTGAATCATTTGACGAGAGTATTTTGTAGGTTTTCTACTTCCTACTATTGAGACTTTAACTCTCTTTAGCAAAGAGATATCACCCTCATAAAAAATCTGCTTAGGATAGCTTTTCATTGAAAATAGTTCAGCTATATTGTCTTCAAGCAAATTCATTTTAGTACAACTTATTTATCAAAACTAACTCAACATCTTTAAAAAGTTTTTTTGATTCTTTTATAGCTAAGAGAGTGTTAGCATGAGGATGTCCTATCGCTATCGCCGTTCCATGAGTTTTAGCTACTTTTATAGCTTTTTTGATTTGAGAAATAACATATTTTTTATCACTTTCATGATCTAAAAATATATCTCTTGCCATATATCTATCTCCATAATTTTCCATGACTTTTTGCACTTTTGTAGAGCCAATTGTTCTACTATCTATAAAATCGATATTTTGTTTTTTTAGTGCATATATAAGTTTATTTACCGCTAGTTCATTTGATGTAAATTTACTTCCAGTATGATTATTTATATAACGAACTCTAGGAAATAGTTTTTTAATCATTTTAATTCTTTTTACTATCTCTTTTTGTGTATCATCAACTCTAAGTGTAAATGGTTCCTCTTTTGTAAAGTTTTTAGCTTCCATAGGTAAGTGAACCATATAAAAATCTTCTTTTGCAGCTAATTTATGTGAATTTGGTCTGCTTTTACTAGGTGGCAAAAAAGACATCGTTAAAGGAAGATTAAGTTCTTTTATAGCTTGTATATGTGACGCTGCACTAACATCATCGATAATAATTGCCAGTTTTGGCTTTGAAGATGTGATTTTAATCTCTCTTTTTTGAGACTTTGGTAAACTTGTTTTATCATACTCATGTGATGAATCTGAGTATGTTGGTTCTTTTGGGATTGGTAAATTTACATCTTTAGTATCTTTTTGAGATTGTTTTTTCAGTACATCTTGAAGTCTAGTATGTACACTTATGTTATCTGATTTTTGTGGTTTATCAAGTTCTTTAAGTGCTAATGATCTTTTTTTCTCTTTTACTTGTTTTGCTATCTCTTTTTCTGTATTATCAGCTCCAAAATAATACCCAACTATAAACGAACTCATCACTGTTGCAACAAAAGCTAAAACCGCTGCAATATATTTTAAAGAAATTGAACTTTTTTTAGTTTTACTCTTTTTTCTTTTTGGCATATACTCTCCATAATTATTGGCATAACTATATCCATAAAAGACAAAAAATAAACTTTTTTATTACTTTTTGACAAGATTAAAATCATAACAAAAAAGATAGTATAAATCATAATTACATATTAAGTATACTTTATGTATAATTCCGAGTTCCTTTCTCTTTGTATCACAAAATATTGATGATATATCCATATCCGAAAGGGAAACAAAAGCCTTACAACAGGCGAAATACCAAAGGGAGATTATACTCTATGAGAAATTACGAAAACCTAGTAATCGTAAAACCAACATTTACAGCAGAAGAGATTCAAGCTAGCGTTAAAGCTATCGAAGAAACTATCACTTCAAATGGTGGCGAAATCGCTACTACAGATTCAATGGGGATGAGAAAATTAGCATACCAAATTGATAAAAATGAGCGTGGTTATTTCCATATTATCTATTATTCAGTTGCTCCATCAGCAATTACTGAGATTGAAAGACGTTTTCGTATTAATGAAGACCTTCTTCGTTTTGTTACTATCAAATATGATACAAATCGTGAAATCACGGCATGGAATCAATTAGTACAAAAAGCTCAGAAAAAAGCTGCAATACCTGCAAAAGAAGAAACTCCAGCTGTAGAAGCTGAAGCTCCAAAAGCAGAAGAAGCAACTGAAGCACCAGCAACTGAAACTCCAGCTGTAGAAGCCGAAGCTCCAAAAGTAGCCCAAGCACAAACAACTGAAGCACCAGCAGCAGAGTAATTGGCATTAGCCTAAACAGATAAGGAATATTCATGTATAACAAAGTTATTTTGGTTGGAAACTTAACTCGCGATATCGAACTTAGATACTCTCAAAGCGGAATGGGCATAGCAAACACTGCTATTGCTACAAGCCGTAAATTCACTAGCAATGGTGAGAAAAAAGAGGAAGTTTGTTTTGTAGATATTACATTCTTTGCAAGAAGTGCAGAGATTGCTAACCAATACCTTAGAAAAGGGAGTAAAATCCTAGTAGAAGGTAGACTTAACTTTGACCAATGGGTAGATCAAAATGGACAGAAACGCTCTAAGCATTCTATAGTTGTTGAAACTATGCAGATGTTAGACTCTAAAGGTGATAATAAAAGTGCTGATAATAATTATCAAGCACCTAGTTCGCAACAAAGTCAACCTCAGCAACAGCAAGCTTATCAACAACCAAGTTATCAGCAACAGCAACCGCAACAACAGCCGCAAAGCTATCAAAAGCCAGCAGCTCAGCAAATGCCAAGCTCTAACCAAGTTCCAGTGATCGACATTGATGAAGATGAAATTCCATTTTAGACGCCCGACTGAAGGGACAAGTGCCCTTGGGGTGAAATAGATAATAAAAGGAAATAACATGGCAGAAAGAAGAAAATACAAAAAAAGATATTGTAAATATTGTGAAGCAAAAGTAGATTTTATGGATTATAAAGATGTAGGAGCACTACGTTTTTCACTTTCAGAGAGATATAAAATTATGCCTCGTCGTTTAACAGGTAACTGTAAACGTCACCAAGATATGATATCTACAGTTATTAAAAGAGCTAGAGCAGCAGCACTAGTTCCATATACTGTAACTCGTAAAGCAGTAATAACTGCACCATTTGAAAACCTAAGATAGGTTTCATACTAGCCCTCATGGGGCTTTATGGGCTTACTATAACAACCTCAACTCTTAATAAATTAACTTAAATTTAAGAAAATTACCCAGCTCTTAATATAAATTCTGAATACATATTGAAATCATGTTTTGGTAGACCATCTGCTGAATTATATGAGCTTGGAAGCTCTGATGTTATTTTTTCAACTATTTTTTTTAATTACTATCTGCTTAGACTTTATATTATATAATTGTTCCATATTCTCGCCTATGGTAGATATATATAATTCTACTAAATTAACAACATTATATTTTTTTTAACAGATGCTCCAAACCTCTCTCTATTTTCATATGTTAAATATTGAACAATACTACTAGCTTCTATTTTTGTTAATTCATCTTTCATAGACTGAAAAGTTATAAAATGATGAATCTTTTTTTGCTTTAACATTATTAAAAATAGTAAGTATCCTAAATGTATAGATTTAGTGCTTTACCATGTAAATGTTATTGCTGATAGAATTACAACTACTTGTTCTTGGTCACGTAAACTAAGCTCAAAAAGACTAGAATAGATGGAAAAAAGCTCTACATTTACATTTTTATCATTATATACTGTTTCTTCTAATGGTGAAAATAATTTATCATTATCAAGTAAATTATAATTATCAAATAAATAGTTTGCATAGCCATAATTATCAGGTTTTACTAAATTATATTCTTGGTTAAAAAAAATTTTTAAATATCGCTCAGATGAAAAATTATTACCAGAAATATCAAATATATGTTTGATATTCTCAAGTGGATTATCAGTGAAATCATTCTTCCATGCATCAAAATATACTACAGGATGTTTTTTATTTTCAAGGTTTTTGGCAAGATTATTTAAAAAGTATGTTTTACCAAAACCCCATTCTGCATTAATATTTAAAACAAATTAAGATAATAACCTTCCTCTTTACGATTTAATAAATCATTTTTCCATAAAATATTGTTGGACATTTATATATTCCTTTTTATATTATTTTTAGTCATAAGACTTTTGTCTATGCTTAAAATCAACAACAACAATTATAAGCTTTTCATTTTCAATAAGATAAAAAAGTCTATAATTTCCAATTCTATATCTATAGTAATCCTCAAGGTCACCTTTGAGTTTTTTTATATTGGTGCCAGAAAAAGGATTTTCTTTAAGTTGTGGATAAACAAAATTTTCTATTTTTGCATATAGTTTTTTATCTATTTTTTTCTTACTTTTTTGAAATGTTTTAGTTTCTGCAATTTGGTACATTAGTTATCATGTCCATTTGACACGATAGCGTAATCACCATTTTTAAAATCATTTAATCCATTTATTAAATTTTGAACAAGTTCTTTATCATCTAAAATTTCATTCATTTCATCATTTTCTACAAATTGAGATGAAGTTAAATACTGCATTGTTGCAAATTCTATAAAATTAGAAAGATTTCTTCTTTGCCCTTCAGCTGCAAGTTTTATCATATCGTAAACTGAATCATTAACTCTCATTGTTACTGTTTTCATAAAGTCTCCTATTTGAATATTTATATACTCTATTATATTCAAATTTATTCATATTGTCAATTTTATTACATTAGTGATTTAGGAATATTTTTTGCTATAGATTAATAAAAAAGTATTTAAATGCACTATATTTTAGTATTCATACTATTAACAACTTCTATATATGCTAAAACAACAGACTTCTCTATCACTATAAAAAAACCTTTTAACAATGCTTTAGTGGATGTTACACAAGATTATGATCGTAGTATAAGTGCTATAGGTTATGTAAAAAGATATAAAAGTAACTCAACAAAAACTGGTTCCACTTATACAAATGCATTTGATTATTTATCTAGTCTTTCAAACTCTCACGGTTCTGAGATACATTTAGTAAAAGTGGATGATAAAGCTGATATAAAACTATCAAAATCAATCAACTTACCAAACTTCAATAAAGCGGTATCAATACATAAAACACCCTCAAACGGTTACTTTATAGGTGGTTATTCAAATGATGGTTCACTTATAGTTTTAAAACTAGATTCAAAAGCAAATCAAGTTTTTTCTAAAACTTTTGGAACTGCTAATTTTGACAAAATGAGTAAGCTTGTTTTACTACGTGATGGTGGAGTACTTGTGATTGGTTCTTCTATAACAACAAGAAGTCAACGTGATAATATCTTTGAGAGTGGATTAGGTTTAAATGATATATATATAAGTAGGTTTACAAAAGATGGTACAAAACTCTGGAGTAAAAAATATGGTACTGAGCATGATGACAGTGGCATAGATGCAGTTGAGGCTAATGATGGTTCTATCATAGTAGTAGGCATTACAAGTGATAGTAAAGTTAAAAATATATCTATAATGAGAATTAGTGAAAATGGAAATAAAATATGGCTAAAACATCATAAAAGTGATAAAGTCACAACCCCACAAAGAATAATTAAACTAAGAGATAATAATTTTCTTATCTCACTTACTCAAAAAGATGAGATGTATAAAGATCAAATTAGGCTAATTAAGTTTGATATTCAAAACAACATTCTCATTGATAAATCAATTCATACTGCATACTCAAGTGCATTAAAAGATATTAAAGAATACTCTGATTCTAAAATAATTGGTGTTGGATATGTTAAAGATAGTTATAACACTGATGGACTTGTTATGCTCTTAGATAGTGAACTTAAAATGTTAGTTCAAGAACACTATGGTGAAGAAAATTTTGATTCTTTTAGTGGGGTTTCAATTCTTCATAATTCTAAAGCAGCAATTGTTGGTCTAAACACAAATAAAAATTCTCAAGAATCTAATATGTGGCTATTGAAACTAAATAGAGATTTAAGTATAGCTCAAGTATCAAGTAGTGCAAAAAGTTTTTATGAAGAATTGTTATCTATATTTAAGGAGGATATTTTAGAAAATAAAATATCTATAAAAGAGGATTTATCTATAAAGTTTATAGATACTAATCTATACTTTAAAACAGGAGAATATAAATTAAACTCAAAACAAAAAGATTATTTAGAAAAATTTAGCTCTAAAATTATACCTTGTCTGCATAAATACAAAGAATCTATAAATACATTAGAGATTAGTGGTCATACATCAAGCGAGTGGGGTGGTGCTGATTTTTCAAACTCTTTTTTAAAAAATGAAAAACTATCCATGAATCGTTCATACGCTACACTTGCATATATATTTAAAAATCAAGATGAACTCACAAAAAAATGGCTTAGTAATGTTATCAAAGGTAGCGGTCTTGGTTTTTCAAAAAAAATTATTCTTAATAATATTGAAAATAAAGAAAAATCTAGAAGAGTTTCATTTAAAATAATTTTTAATAAATAATTTTAAAATCTCTTCGTGCTTAATTTATTCAGATATTACAGATATTCTAAAATCTAAGCGAACTTTATCTTGTTTTAGTTTTTTATACAGTTTATATTTTGCTTTTTCTAACTCTTCTTCATCATAAGAAAAAGCAGATTTTATCTCGGCATCTTCAAGTTGTGCACTATCCATTGCAAAAAGCTTTAACTCTTTTTTTGTAAGTTTACTTTTTAAAACACCATAAAGTGACTTATCATCTTCAATAAGATTTTCTATCTCCATCTTACTCCATCTAGCTATCATCTGTCTAAAATTATTTTCATTATTGTACTGTCTCCAGATACTGTTTTCTAACATATTTATTCCTCTAAATTTTTTCTAGTATTTTTGTTAAATCTTTTGTATTTATAATAATATTTGCTTCTTTTTGCAAAATTTCTCTTGCACAAAAAGCTACTCTTGTCCCTGCATGAACAAACATAC
>JAFLJV010000196.1 GCA_022712845.1 Sulfurimonas sp.
TGCTCTTTGTAATTTTTTATAATCATATAAGGAACCAATTTTAATCTGAACAACTGTATCCATAATCTCTTTATCATTCTCTTTCCAACCTTTTAGTTCTATCTGAGAAATCAATGGTTTTTCTTTAAAGTGATATGTTAATGTTTCTCCATCAATATCAATCCAAATATCTCTAAAATAACCTTGTTCAAAATATTTTTTAATTGATTTATCTAAAATCTCATTATCAACTTCATCACCTACATTAAACTCTAACATTCTTAATGCTACTGATTCTGATATATGAACTAATCCATCATATTTTATTAACTTTATTGTGTATGCAGATAAATTAACTGCTAAAATTGTTAGTAATGTTGCTAAAAAAATTCTCATTAAATTTCCATATATAGTAAAATAAGAAAAGATTTTACCTTTTATGTGGTTAATATTAAGTAAATTCTGTATAATTTTAGAAATTTAATATTTAAAGATGCAGATATGAATATTGTAATTATTGGTTTAGGCCTTATGGGTGGCTCACTTGCTCTAAGTCTAAAAAAACTTGATTTCATTGATACTATTGTTGGATATGACCATAATAAGCTTCACCAAGTTGAAGCTATGAAGCTTAATCTTGTTGATAAAATCATAGATTTTAATGAAATCAAAGATTATAGTGTTATTTTTCTTGCAATTCCTGTTGATGGGATAATATCAATACTTAAGAATCTAACCAACATTTCTAAAGATACAACTATTATTGATTTAGGTAGTACAAAGTCTAAAATTATATCTTCAATACCACAAAATATAAGAAAAAATTTTGTGGCTGCTCATCCAATGACAGGAACTGAAAATTTTGGACCATATGCAGCTATTGAAGAACTTTATGAAGATAAAGTTGTAGTACTTTGTGATTTAGAAGACAGTGCTGAGATACAAACCAAAGTTGCAAAAAAAATATTCAAAGCACTAGGGATGAAAAAATATTTTATGAGTGCAAGTGAACATGATCGTCATGCTGCTTTTATATCTCATATGCCTCATGCTATCTCTTATTCAATTGCAAATACTGTTATGAATCAAGAAAATAAAAGTGATATTTTAGCCCTCGCAGCTGGTGGTTTTCGCTCCATGAGTCGTCTTGCAAAAAGTTCTGCCAATATGTGGGAAGATATCTTTAGACAAAACAAAATAAATCTTCTTGAAGCGATAGAACTTTTTGAAGATGAACTTAAACTTCTTAAGAAAAATATTAAAGAAGAAAACTGGGAT
Source organism: Sulfurimonas sp. (assembly GCA_022712845.1). The sequence continues at coordinate 1,258 of JAFLJV010000196.1, forward strand.
GAATTAAATAAAAATATACAAAGCAGCAATAAACTTCACGATATTTTAGATTAATTTCTACTTTATATCATACCGCTTCAGTACTTCTTTTAAAACTTTTTTATCATACTCTTCTTTTTTATTTGCATAAATATTATTCTCTAAAATACCTACTATTTTCTTAACCTCATTATCATCTTTATAAGGTAGTAGTTTCATTAAAAGCATTTTTGGATCTTTTATAGAAATACCGTTTTGTTTTTTACTTTTTCTAAAAGATTTAAGTAACATAAGTAAAATTCCTGATATAAGTCCAATTATAAAAGTTATGATAAGTGTAATTTTATCAAGTTCTATTGTTTCATTATTTTCTTGAACTATTTTTTTTGAATCTTCTCTTTTTACTATAAGTTCTTCTTTAGGTCTAGAGTTTTTTACTTTTATATCTATCTTTTTTGTTGAGATTATTTTTATCTCTTTTGTTTTAGAATCAAAATATTTTAATGTAAATGTTGGCACACTAAAATCTTTTTCTGATATTAAAGCTATTTTTTGTGTAAGTTTTGTATCTTTTATTTCCATCTTTTCATCAAATACACTAACACCATCTATGTAAGGCTTAAAACTTTTAACATCCTCTAAATTACCTAAACCAGAAATTTCAATTGTTATATTAATAGCTTCATTTGCATCCACTTCTTTTTTATCTACTTTTACTTTAATTGAAAAATCACCTACTAAATCAACACCATTTGGGAGAGGCTTTATATTGACATCTAATCCATTTGAAAAATATGTTTTCCACTTTACAGTAGGAGACCAATCACCCCAACTATTTGTTCTAGCAGTTCTTGAAGCTATTCTCATATGTGCTTTTTGTATATTTAATTTTCCAACTCTTTGTGGGGCAAGAGTATAAACAATTGTAGTAAAAACAAAATTAGCATTATTTATTCTTTTTGGTTTTGATTCTTTTTTTATCCAAAAACCTTTGAATTTTGGTGGTAAAAATTCACTATCTAATGCCTCTGCATCTATTTTTTGTTTAAATAAAAGAGTTACATTAAAACTCTCACCAACATATAGCTCTTTTTTAGAACTCTCTAGTATCAGTTGAAAGTTTTTATCTTTTGCTCCTGTGACAGGTTTAACCTCTATATATATCGCATTACTAAACTCAGCTTTATCATCTATTTCAATCTCTATAGGTTTTATTTTACAACTTTTTTGAGGTATAAATTTATAACTTAGTATGTATCTTTTTCTAATATTTCCATTAACTATATTAACACTTGTTTGTGAGCTAGTAGATATTACATCTGTGTCACATAATCTTTGTATATTTGGTCTTGATATATTATCACCTGAGATTTCTAAAGAGTAAGTAACCATATCTCCAAGCTCTACACTCTTATAATCAACTGTAGCTACCACTTTTGCTTGAATTATATATGGTATTAATAATAGTAAAAACAGTTTAATAATATTGTTCATTTTTTTCCTTCGTGTAAATCATGGCTACCATGGTTTTTCATCGTCATTATAATTTTTTTGCGTTTTATCATTATTTAACTGATAAAGGTAAGTATTTTTATTCATATTAAGCTGTTTTATCCATTTTTTCTCTTCAGCTTCACTCATTGTTTGATTTTTTAATTCTTTTGGAGCTGTATCTGAATCTTTTTCACCTTTTTTCTTATCTTTATCTATCTCTTTGATACTCTCTTTTTTAGCATCTTCTTTATCTTTATCATCTTTACTTTTAGAATCTTCATCTTTTTTACCCTTCATGTCATCAGAACTTTTTTCTTTATCTTTAGAACTCTCACTTTTGGAGCTATCACCTTCATCTTTTGATTCATTTTTTTCATCTGAACTTTTATCTTGTTTTTCATCAGATTCTTTTTTTTCACCATCTTTTGAATCTTTAGAATCTGAATCTTTTTTATCTTTATCTTCATTTTTCTCATCAGAGTCTTTATCTGAATCTTTAGAATCTTTTTTTTGTTTTTCTAAAAACTTTTTGACAGCTTCTAAATTTTCTCTCGTTTCTTTATCTTCTTGTATTTTTAAAGATTTTTCATAAGATTCTATTGCTTTTTTGAGAGCATCTTTTCCAGCATCTTTTACATAAGCATTTCCCAAATTTGAGTAGTTTTTTGCTCTTGATTCTTTAGTATCAAAAGCTGCATTTTTATAAAGTTCTATTGCATCTTTATATTTTTTTTGTTTATATAATGAGTTTGCTGCATTATAACGACTCTCACCATTTTCACTTTTATCTGCATGCTCTTTATAAAGTTCTCCTGACTTTTCAAACTCACCACTTTCATAAGCTTTTTTAGCCTCACTTAGCTCCATAAAATCTAATATCCCAGCCTTAGCATCTGGGTTTATAAACAACAAACACAACGCTACTGCTAAAGTATTCCCAACACCTCTTTTACTAAAAGAACTAGTTGCAATAAATAAAATCAAAAGTGCTAAACCTAAAGGGTAGTAAAAAAGAGGTGTATACTTTGGTATATCTTCACTATGAAACTCTTTCTCCTCACTTATGCTTGTTATCTCTTTTAACATTATTTTTATGTCATTAGATGCTGTTGTACTTTGAATATATACACCACCTGTTTTAGTAGCTAGTTCAGAAATCTTTTCATTTAGTTTTGAGACAATTATATTTCCATTATGTTTTATAAATGTATCATCTTCTAATTTGATTGGAGCCCCTTTTTTAGTTGCTACACCTAAGATAAAAACTATTATATTATTCTTTTTTGCCATCTCTATCTCTTGAGAAAAGTCACTTTTATCGCCACCATCACTCAAAATTAGTAGGTATTTTTTCTTTTGCTCTTTTTGTGTTTTACTTACAACATCTAAAATACTTAGTAAATCAGTTCCTTTTTCTGTTATAGAAGTTGTATCTAATTGACGAAGTAAAAATGCAACTGCTGCTGTATCAAAACTAAGAGGGGAAACAAGATATGAGTTTTTTGCAAAAGCTACTATACCTATTCTTTCATTTGGTGATTCATCTAAAAGTGTAAGAGCTTTTTGTTTTGCCATCTCTAAACGATTTGGATATATATCTGTAGCAAGCATTGAGTCTGAAATATCTAGTGCAATCATGATATCAGCACTTTTTGCTTTGACTTTAATAATTCCATCTTTTATAACAGGTTGAGCTAAGGCTATAATGATCAACAACCCCATAAACATAAAGAGAGCGTTTCTAGCTTTTAGTGTTAGAGTATTTGCACTTACTCTTAGTTTATCCATCACTTCTTTTGAGAAAAAATGTTCCTGAGATTCTTTTTGAGTAAGTAAAAGTACAAAAAGAATTATAAATGGAAGTAACATATAGTATATAAATTCAGGGTGTAAAAAACTCAATTGTATCCCCTTTTATTTCTAAGTACAATATAGAGTATCAAAGATATTAGTGATATAAATAGTGGAAATTGATAATAATAATTCATATAAGTGAAGCTCTCACTTTTTATCTCAGACTTTTCTAGCTCATCTATTTTTTTATAAACTTCTATCAGTTCTGCAGCACTAGAAGCCCCAAAAGCAACTCCACCACTTTTCTTTGCAATTTCAAGTAATACATTTTTATTGTACTCATGTGGCATACCTATCCCTATCGGATAAACTTTTATACCCTCTTTTTTTATCATATCAAGAGCAATATCAAGTGGAATTTTATCTATCTCTGGGGTACTATAACCATCTGTAAGAAGTATTGCTACCTTACTTTTAGATTCACTCATCTTGAGTAAGTTTGCACCCTGAGCCAAAGATGTATTTAGTGCTGTAAATTTTCCAGCCATTCCAATGTAGAGTTGAGATACTATCTTTTTTAAGATGTTTTCATCATAAGTGAGAGGTGATGCTATAAATGAGTACTGACCAAAAACAACTAGACCTATATTGTCGTTTTTTCTTTGATTTATAAAATCATTAACTATATTTTTAACTACATCAAACCTTGTAAGATGTTCATTGTTTGCATCAAAACCTTGTGCTTTCATAGATTCTGAAGCATCTAAAATCATCGCTATTTCATACCCATCTTTTGGCTCTATCTCATAAGGTTCATCTTTTACTGGTGACATAAAAGCTAGTATCAAAGTTATAATTCCAAGCCATTTTAAAATGATTAAGGTTTTTGATGAAGAAACAGATTGTTTTAAAAACTGTGCAGTATGAGGAAAATAAATCGATGGTAGTTTCATCTTACAAAATTTTGCACAAATAAGAAACACTAAAACTATTAATCCAAAAAGAGGATACTCAAAATAGACTCCATCAAACATCTATCATATCCTCATATAGTTTTATATATCCAAGAGTCTCACCATCAAACTCTACAACCTCTTTTTTATATTTATATGTTGCAAGTCTATTTGTTATATTTTCAAACATCTCTTGATGTCTTAGGCTATCATCTCTAAATGTTACTCCATATCTTGTTATAGCATAAGCACTATGTTTTGTATCACTTAAATCTAATGATCTTAATAACCCTATATGCTCTTTTCTTATATTAAAAGCATTTCTTTGTTTAATCCACATATATATAAGATAACTAACTCCAAGTATCAATAAAAATAGAACAAAACTCAATCCTAAAAAATAGTAAAAAGAGTACTCTTGAACCTCAAGGATAGGTTTTATATCATGTAATTTAATATCAAAAGTTTGAGGAGTTTGTTGTGGATTCATTTATCTACTCTCAAATAATCTGCGAAGCTCTACACTTGCAAGTGAGTCTGTATATATCTTTGTAAACTTCACTTGATGACGACGAAATGTATCATAAAGTTTATGATCGTGTTCATATACTTTTTTAACATAGGCTTTTATACTTGAAGAGTTAAAATCTCCCTCTAAAGTTGCCCCACTCTCTGGGTCAACTAAAGATGCAAAACCCATTTCAGGTGGACGCTCTTCTAACTTGTCTCTAACTATGATGGAGATAACCTCATGTTTTTTAGCAAGCAGTCTAAAATCAGGAATCTCAAAATAATCACCTACTACTAATATAAGTGACTTTCTTTTTAATCTTTTATATAAAGTATCTGCTATAACTTTAAAATCAACTTTTTTATTTACTGCACTAAAATTTAAAATCTCATCAACACTTTTTTTAATTTGATGTAATTTTTTGCTAGGTTTTGAGTTTGTTATCATCTCATCTGTAAAAATATATGAACTTAACAGATCCCCATTTTTAATCGTTGAATAACTAAGGAGTGCTACTATCTCAGCAATAGATTCTTGTTTAAATTTTTTAGAACCAAAGTGTACACTTCCATTTAAGACAGAGACTAAGACTATGTTTAGTTCCCTCTCTTCACGAAATATCTTTATATATGGTCGCTGCATCTTAGCTGTGATATTCCAGTCAATATGACGAATATCATCACCTGCCATATACTCACGAAGCTCTATAAAGTCATAACCCTCACCAACAAAGATAGAAGGATTATTACCGACCATTTCGCTAAAGACTTGTCGTCTTGCACGAACTAAAATTTTTTGTAACTTGCTCATTAAAAACCTATGGTATCTCTACAGTCTCTAAAATCTTTTGTATTATCTCATCTGTGGTAATACCCTCAGCCTCAGCTTCATACGATAAAATTATACGGTGTCTCATAATCTCTTTTGCAATGTATGCGATATCTACAGGCGTTACAAAATCTTTTCCTCTCATAAATGCCATCGCTTTTACAGCTTTAAACATATCAATACTAACACGAGGAGAAGCTCCAAACTGAATATAGTCTTTAATCTCATCAAGACCATACTCACTCGGGTTTCTTGTAGCATTTACAAGCTCAATGATGTACTCTTCAACCTCTTCATCTATATGAATATCTTTTATAACTTGTTTTATACTCTCTAAATCATCATGAGAAACAACTGCTTGAATTTTTTCTAAATTTCCTTTTGAGATACGTCTTGCAATCTCTAGCTCTTCACTTTTTGTATTGTAATCAACTACAAGTTTTAACATAAATCTATCTAGTTGAGCTTCTGGAAGTTGATAAACTCCTTCTTGTTCAACTGGATTTTGTGTAGCCATTACAAAAAATGGAGGATCTAGCTTAAATGTAGTATCTCCCAATGTTACTTGTTTTTCTTGCATAACTTCAAGTAGAGCTGATTGTACTTTTGCGGGAGCTCGGTTAATCTCATCTGCCAAAAGTAGATTTGTAAAGATAGGACCTTTTTTTATTTTAAAACTATTGTTTTTTGGATCATAAATCTCAGCACCAAGTATATCTGATGGAAGCAAGTCTGGAGTAAACTGAGCACGCTTAAAGTTCAATCCTAAGCTTTGTGCAAGTGCATTTACCGTTGTTGTTTTTGCAAGTCCTGGAACACCTTCTATAAGTATATGTCCATCACATAAAAATGCAATAAGAAGAGAGTCTATCATCTTCTCTTGCCCAACAACTACTTTTGAAACTTCTTTTTTAATCAACTCAATTTTAGAAATCATTAATTACACTCTCTTACTTAAAAATTGCAAAAGTATAACAAAATGGGGTTAATGACTAAATTCTAAACCTATAACCTTACCAATCCCATCTTTTTTTACCATCTCATTTAGTTTTATAGCAACACTCTCTTTTGCCACATCCAAACCTTGTGTAGATCGACCTATGATATTTAGTTTATTACTACCCACTATAGAGCCTTTAAAATCTCTCACTTTTATCTCTATTGCTGAGCGAATAATTATAAAACCATGAGAAGAAGATTGATTATTTTTTGAAGATATTTCTATATGGAAATGTTTTTTGCCACTACCATTTTTGATTTGTAATTTTTCACTACTAAGACCACTACTTATAGAAGCTTTTAGATTTTTTGCTGTTTCATTTGAACCTATACTAAAAGTGATACTAGAGAGCATTTTTTCATAATCATCTCTTACATCTTTAGCTCTGTTTACATACTCTTTTGAGTTGAAATCACTATCTATAACATTCATAACTACTAAATTATCTAACATATCTTTTACACTATTTTTGGACTCTTTTAAAATTACCAACTGTTTTATAGCATTATAATTATCTAACTTTTCTTTTTGTTTCTCTATAAGAGTAAACTTTTGTTCTATCTCACTTTTTAAACTATCAAAGAGCTTTGTTTTATTTGAGCTTATTAAAACTATGTATCTTCTAAATCCAAACCTTTTAGCCTCTTGTACCTCATAGTTACTTATACGAATTTTTTTTACATCACTTTGTATATCATTTGTCACTGTTGATTGATGACTATTTTTTGAACCCTCTTTTACAACTGTTTTTGAATTAAATTGTGAAGCTATAGAAACACTTAAAGTTGAAATCATACTACTGAGTCCATTTGCTATAGCATCATCTCTATTTTCACCCTCACCTATTGCGTAAAGTGTTGAAGCTGTAGTTTTTAGAGGATTTTCATACCAAGAAGGAGGTTCTTTTTTTTGATTTAAATCTATCTCTTTTTGAGTTCCACAAGCAGATAAAAAAAATAAACTAAAAATTATAATGATTTTATAAATTATTTTACTCATGTTTTGCCTTATCTTGATAATTGTTTTGTTGTTTTGTTGTCTTTAGTGATTAGCTTTTGAATTCTTATATATGCCTCACTTATCTCCTCAACTGGTTCAATCACTAAGTCATCTGCATATTCATAATATTTTTGTGCCTCTACATACTTTCCCTGAGCCTCTTTAATAACACCAAGATTATAAAAAGGAACATAACTTTTTTGTTTTGTTTCATCAACTAAGTCTATCAAAAACTTTTGAGCCTTATCATATCTGTTTTGTTTTATGTATTCTATAGATACTTCTAAAAGTTTCTCACTTCTATCATTATAATCAATATCTGGCTCATCCAATAAGTCAACTTTAAAATAGCGGTAACTAGGAGTTAATTTATGTGTAAAATCTTCAGCCATTTTATCTGCTAAATATTGTGCAGCTATCTCTCTTGAAGGTAGTAATCGTGAATCATCTCTACAATGTTTCCATGTTGATGTCTGATTCATTTTATTTGCATATATCACATCACCTTTTGTTACATCCACCATTCTTATCTCTGCTGACAAACCAACAAGACGTTTAGTGCATCTCACTTTGTAAATGGTAAATTTTTTACATTTTAAATCTTGACATCTTATTCTCTCTACATAATATTGTGTATCTTTTAGTGTAGCTCTTCCCACACTACCAGAGATAATTGCTTGTGCACCTATAAGATTACCAACTTCTACTGCCGTTGAGAGATCTATTAAACCACTATTTTGTAATTTTTGCTCATCTATAATTTTATTTAAATCTTTTCTACTAACAACAGTAAAATACTTTTCATTATCTATCTCTTTATTTACAAGAATTGTTTCAATTTTATTTGAAAGCCCTACTCTATCATTTTTAAATGATACTACAGAAATTTTTTTAGTTGCAGAAGCTCGATCTATTTTAGCTGGTTCAAGTACTTTTATAAGAACTTTTTGTGAACATCCACTCATCATAATTACAACTACTGATAATAACAAGAGTCGTATGAGCATTAAAGTTCCTATTATATTAATTAGAATCTATTCTAATTAAAAAACAATTAACATAGTATTAACTATCTTATCTTCTTTTGATTTTAATGTAAGATGTGACGCAGTAGAACAAATTTAAAACATTTTATATATTTAAGTCTTTTTTTCTTGACATAGAAAATCTATTTGTCTATAATTCCCATCCACAAACACTATGTTTGTTCATGTCTTGTTAGCTCAGCTGGTAGAGCACGTCACTTTTAATGATGTGGCCGATGGTTCGAATCCATCACAGGACACCATTTATATTTTGTTGGCCCCGTCGTCTAGCGGTTAGGATCCATGGTTTTCATCCATGTTACAGGAGTTCAATTCTCCTCGGGGTCACCAACAATTTCTTCAATAAAAAAATCACATTAAAATA
>JAFLJV010000240.1 GCA_022712845.1 Sulfurimonas sp.
ATAGATGAGGGTGGTGGAGCTTTTTATGGTCCTAAAATTGATATAAAGATAACTGACGCAATTGGTCGTGAGTGGCAATGTGGTACAATACAACTAGACTTTAACTTACCAGAGCGTTTTAAGCTTGAATATAATAGCGAAGAGAATGATAAAATTCAGCCCGTTATGATTCATAGAGCAATTTTAGGTTCGTTTGAGCGTTTTATTGGTATATTAACGGAACATTATGCTGGAGAGTTTCCAATGTTTATCGCTCCAACTCAAGTTGCGATAGTTCCTATAGCTGAACCACACAATGTTTACGCTAAAGAATTATCAGACAAGTTGATAGATTTAGGAGCAGATAGTGAAATCTACTCTAAAAATGATTCTTTAAATAAAAGAATTAGAATAGCAGAAAAAACAAAAGTACCTATGCTTATAGTGATAGGTGATGAAGAGGTTGAAGGTAAAACAGTTGCAGTTCGCGACCGTAGAACTAGAGAGCAATATAACTTAAGCGAAGAGGAATTCTTAAAGCTTATACAAACTAAAATAAATGAGGTAAATTTTTGAGTAGAAAAGACCGTGTCATAATGAATGACGATATTCAAGCAGAAGAAGTGCGTTGTAATGTAGATGGAGGAGAATCTTTAGGAATTATTTCTATTGATGAAGCTATGGAAAAAGCAAATGAGCTTAATTTGGATATTGTTTTAATAGCTCCAGATGCAAAGCCACCTGTTGCAAAAATCATGGATTATGGTAAGTATAGATACCAAGAAGAGAAGAAACAAAAAGAGCAAAGAAAAAATCAGGTTAAAATCGTTGTAAAAGAGATAAAACTATCTGTTAAAATTGCTGAAAATGATGTAGCCTATAAAGTTAAACACGCAAGAGAATTCTTAGAAAAAGGATTTCATGTAAAATTTCGTGTTTTCTTAAGAGGTCGTGAAATGGCAAATCCTGAAGCTGGAAAAGCTGTACTTCTAAGAGTTTGGCCAATGGTTGAAGATTTAGGAACTATGGAAAAACCACCAAGGTTTGAAGGTCGTTACTACAATATGTATGTACTACCTAATAAAAAATAAGATTATTTTTTTAGTTTAGCTTTTGCATATATCTCAAATAATATAGGGATAATTACAAGACTTAATACTGCTGAACTAACAACCCCACCAATCATCGGTGCAGCAATTCGCTGCATCACTTCACTTCCAACTCCATCTATGTACATAATTGGTAAAAGTCCAGCTAAAATCGCAAATACCGTCATAAGTTTTGGTCTTACTCTAGCAACAGCACCCTCATAAATAGCACCATTTAACTCTTTTAATCCAAATTTTTCTTTATACTTATCTTTAGCTTCTTTAAGTGCTTCTTGTAAGTAAACTATCATAACTATAGCTGTCTCAGCTGCAACTCCAAGCAGGGCTAAAAAGCCAACTATAACAGCGATAGATATATTAAAATCAAGCATATCTATGTAAAGTAGTCCACCCAAAAGAGCAAAAGGAAGAGTGAAAAATACTATAAGTGTTGGAGCTAACTCTTTTAAGGCTAAGAAGATAAGAATTAAGATAAGAATTAAAACAGCTGGAACTATCCATACTATTTTTTGCATTGCAGAGTCTAAATACTCACTTTGTCCAGCCCATTCTATATAGTAACCAGACGGTAATTTCACTTTTTTAAGTAACTCTTTAGCACCAACTTTATATTCAGATGCACTGATTTTCTCTTTTGGAGTTATATATACAAATGTAACAGGAGATGCCATCTCACTTTTAATTACAGAAGCACTCTCTTTATAAGTGATATCTGCAAAAGTTTTTAGAGGGATAAATCCAAGAGAGGTTTTTATATCAATTTCTCCAATACTATGTATACTTCTTCTCTCTTCATCTTCATAACGCAAAGTGATAGGATATCTCTCTAGTCCTTTATATATAGTTGATATTTTCATACCACCAATAGCAGAAGATACATAATCTAAAAGGTAGTTTTTTGTGATATTATATCTTTTAAGAGCCTCTTCATTTAGGTTTATATCTATATAATACCCAGCACTGGCTTGATCCGCAAACACGGACATAGTTTTATCATACCCTCTTAAAACACTCTCTATCTCTTTAGCATACTTTTGTAATCCATCTGCATCTTTACCATAGAGTTTAATACCAAGAGGTGTTCTGATTCCACTTAGTAGCATATCTATTCGCCCTCTAATTGGATAGGTCCAAGAGTTAATTAACCCTGGAATTTGTAGAGACTCTTCCATCTCATCCATAAGTTTTTTATATGTCATTCCCTCTCTCCACTCACTTTGAGGTTTAAAGGTGATAATAGTCTCAATCATTCCAAGTGGAGCAGGGTCAGTTGCACTATTTGCACGACCACCTTTTCCAAATACTGTAGCAACTTCTGGGAAACTTTTAAGTATAGCATCTGTTTTTTGAGTTAAAATTTTACTTTGATCAACACTAATTCCATAAGGAGTAACAGGCATATACATAAGGCTTTGTTCATTTAGTGGAGGCATAAATTCCCATTTTTGGTTTTGATAAAGCGGGTACATATAACCAAGTGATGCTACAACAGCAATAAGTACAAGGTATTTAAATTTTAAACCATAAACAATGATAGGGTAATATAACCATATAAAAAAACGGTTAATTGGATTTTTTTGCTCACTTAAAATCTTTCCTCTTACAAAATAAAGCATTAAAACTGGTACTAAAGTTATAGATAAAATTGCCCCAGCCATCATGGCAAAAGTTTTTGTAAATGCTAGAGGAGTAAAGAGTAAACCCTCTTGTCCAGAGAGAGCAAAGATAGGTAAAAAAGATACAATAACTAAAGAAAGTGCAAAAAAGATTGGGCGACCAACAACTTTTGCAGATGAGCTTATAACCTCATATCTTTCTTCTTTTGTTAATCCTCTACCTATTTTAGTCTTTTTTTTTATGATACCTTTATGAGCATTTTCTATCATAACAATAGTAGCATCAACCATCGCTCCAATGGCAATAGCTATACCACCTAAACTCATAATATTTGAGCCAATTCCAAAGAGTTTCATAAGTAAAAAAGTGGAGCCAATAGTAAGAGGTAAAACAATTAAAACAATTATAGATGAGCGAAGATGCATTAAAAACAGAGCAATGATGATGATAACAATAATACTCTCTTCTATAAGTGTAGTTTTTAAAGTATCTACAGCTTTTTGAATTAAATCAGAGCGATTATAAACTTCGATAACTTCAACATCATCAATTTTTAACTCACTCATTTTTTGCTCAATACGCTTTATACTGCTAAATACATCTTCACCGTATCTAAGCATAACAATCCCACCAACAACTTCACCCTTACCATTTAAATCAGCCATACCACGACGAGCTGCTGGAACTAATTCAACTCTTGCTAAGTCTCCTATACTTACAGGAATATTTGCTTTTGTTGTTACAACAAGATTTCTAATCTCATCTAAATCTTTTATATATCCTTTTGCTTGAACCATCCATTCATAACCATTTTGTATAATGATTCGTCCACCAGTATCGTTGTTGTTAGCTTTTAAAACTTTTGAGATATCAGTAATACTTAAGTTATAACGAACTAAAGTATCATTTTTAAGAGTTACCTGATAAGTTGGTACAAAACCACCGATGGAAGCAACTTCACTAACTCCATCTACACCCAAAAGAGCATATTTATAGTAGTAGTCTTGTATGGTTCTAAGCTCACTTAGATTTTTAGTTTTTGAAGTAAGTGCATACTGGTAAACCCAACCAACACCACTTGCATCTGGACCTAGATTCGCTGTCATAGAGTTAGGTAGCTGAGAACTCATAGAAGCTAACTGTTCAAGAACACGGGTTCTTGCCCAGTAAAGATCAGTACCTTCTTTGAAGATTATATATATTAGTGCATTTTCATAAGTTGAATAACCTCGAACAGTCTCAATATTTGCAATAGAGAGAAATTGAGATACTAAAGGATATGTTCCTTGATCTTCTATGATTTCAGGACTCTGTCCTGCCCAATTTACTTGAACAATTACTTGTGGAGGAGACAAATCTGGAATAGCATCAAGAGGTGTGTTTTTAACACTCCAAATAGATGCTCCAATGAGAAAAAATGTTGCCATTAAGATTAAAAAGCGATTTTTAATACTAAATGATATAATATTTTCAATCATAATAAATTCTTAGTACAGACCATTAATTTGTGCATCACTATCCATCATAAATAGTGCATTATTTACAACTTCATCACCTTTTTTAAGTCCACTTTTTATGATGTAGGTATTTGGATTTAAAACTTCTACACTCACTTCTAAAGGCTCATATTCTCCCTCGTACTCTCCAGTAACAAACACATAAAATGTAGAATTTTTTCTTATAACTGCTGTTACTGGTAGAGTTAGATAACTTTGCAGTGGGGAGTGCATTTTGATAGTTGCGTACATTCCTGGTTTTAAGAGATGTTTAGAGTTATCAACTTCAAGTCTTAGTGTAAAGCTTTCTTCTTTTGGATTAAGCTCTGGATATAGTTGGATTTTTTTTGCTTGAAATTCTTTAGAGTAAGCAGAAGTAGTAACTATAAATTTTTTAATATTTTTTAAATCACTTAGTTGATCTTGATGAATTTTAACTTCTACCCAAACTTTATCAAGGTTAACAATTTTAAAAAGTGATTTTTTTTCATTAAATGCAGAATTATTATTTATAGATTTTTTAAATACATAACCATCTGCTGGAGACACTATGGTTGTAAAAGGTGATGTTTTTAGATGAGTACTTATACTGTTTATCTCTGATGCTAAAACATTTAAAAGTGAGAGCTTTTCTTTTGAGCTATATAACATAATTTTATTAGGTCTAGATTTTGTATACTTGATAGTGTTTAAATAATCATCTTTTGCTTTTAGAACTTTAGGGGAGTAAACTTTTACTAACTTATCACCTTTTTTTACTCTCTTATAAGTGGTATTTACATAAAGTTTTTCTACATATCCACCAAATCTTGGAGTAACATCATAAACTCTTGATTCATCAACCGCTACAAAGCCGTAACTTTTTATTTTTTTGGCAATATTGACTTTTTTTACCTTTATGGTTTGTACATTAAATAGTTGTTCAACAGTTACTTGTTTTGCAAAAGAGATTGTAAATGCAAGAGCTAGTATAAGTAAAAATCTCATTTTAATTCTCCTATAAGTGCATCTAAGTGAGCTGTATATTTATGATACGCAGCAACAGAGTTTATACTTTGTTCATCTAAAATTAATTTTTTCTCTAGTATTTGAGTATAAACAAAAAGCTCTGCTCCATTTTTTACAGAGGTTGAGCTTAAATCAGCCATATGTTGGATTTGAGGTAAGCTCTCTTTATTTATAATGTTATATATTCTATATGAGTCTTTTAGATTTGCGTACATAGTAGAAATCTTAGAATTTAGATGATTTTTAAAATCAACTGCCTCACTTTTATAAGATAGTGCCGTTTTTCTTGAGATTTGTTCTTTAGAGTTTTGGGTTCCATATATTGGCAAAGAGAAACCAACACCAATATTTACATAGTCTTTAAAATTATCACGGTAGTAATAACCAACTTGAATAGACGGGTCAATATTTTTAGCTCATTTTTTTATATCTATATCTGCATTTGCCACTTTAACTGATGCTTCTTTTATTTGATAAGATTTGTTTGATGGTATATGATTTAGGTAGTATTGTATCTCTTTAGGCTTATTCATTTGTAAATCTAAACTCATTTGTGTTACATCTAAAGCACTTAAATAGGAAATTTTTTTATATAAAGCCTCTAAGATAGCAGATAGTTTACTTTTTTTGATTTTTAGCTGTGATAGAGTAAGTTCTGCTGACATTAAACCCATGTGAGCTGAGGTATCACTTATGTTGTATGCTGCATATAGTTCAATGTTTTGTTTGATAAGTGAGAGATACTCGTTCGTAATACTAAGTTGTTGCTCCACTTGCCAAATATTATAAGCAGATAGTTTAATCTCTTTAACAAGAGTGATTTTTACCTCTTGTAAAGACATATCTAACTTATGTTTTTTTGCTAAAACTTTTTTGCCGTTCGCATCTCTTTTTCCAAAATATGGAATCTTTTGTTTAAAGTTAAGTGAGGTAAACTGCATAGGTTCTATTGAGCGATTGCTTATATCGTTAAGTTGTATATCACTTATGCTCAAAGATAGAGTAGGATCTGAGAAGTTTTTTGTTATTTCGTACTCATCATCAATAGCATTTAGTTTATGTTCTATAGTATTTAATGATAAGTGAGAGCTTTTTGCATTCTCTATAAGTGACTCAAGTGAAGAGGCATTTATAAAGATTGGTAAAAGTAAAATAATAAAAAACTTCATTGTCAAACCTTCTCGTTTATATATTTACAGAACTTTTAACTCTAACTTTTCGACCCTCTTTAGGTGTTATAAAGATATGTAGTTGCCATGTTCCACCCATAGAAAAATGTATATTTGCTTCATATTTACCACCACCAAGTTTTTTAGTTGCATTTTTAGTTTCCATATAAGGCATACCTGGCATTGCTGGCATAAATGCTTTTACAGTAACTTTTGCATCATGGTATTTTTTATTTGAAAGTGAAAGAGTTATTTTGTTACTACCAGAAATTAGAGGTTTCTCTGAACTTATAGTAACTTTTGTAGTTCTTGATTTTGCAATTTTTTCAAATGCTGCTCCTTGAAGCAGTGTTATACTTAAAAGAGCAAGTACAATTATCTTTAATATCATGTTCATTTTTTATCCTTAATCTTTTATATTATAAAGTATTTACGTGCAGTCTTTGTGTAGAGAAATCTTTTTTGATTAATTGTTTTACAATATGGTAATATTAAGATAGTGAAAATTATTTAGTTAAATTAAAAAATGGATTGTTAATTGAATTTTATACTTAAACAGCGGTAGTTATTATATGGTTTTTAGTTAAAGAATTTTTAAAAACTTATCTTTGGTGGTTAGTAGCATTAATCTCTAGTGTTAGAATTTCAATTTTTTTATATATATTTATGCCTGAACTATAATGGTATGTAGGATTATCAGGGTTACTACATAGTTTACTTATTTGTGGTGGAATTATTGGAGCAAGCCAAAGAAAAAAAGAGTTTATACTACTTCTACTTTTTGTTTTAATCAAAATAATTTATGAGCAGTTTTATGGTTCTATAAGTACTGATATCATCGATGGAGCTATAATTTTAAATGCCCATATTTATGGTGCTAGTATGGGCTTGTTTTTTGGATTATTATTTATAACTTTAAAAAAGAAACCATTTTAGTACATTACACACAGTGTGTAATATATATTTAAGTTAATTGTGCGTATGATGTGTAACACAAAGGATAAGCTTGGATGCAAAAGAGGTTATTAAAATCTTAAGAAAAAATGGATTTACTTTAAAATCTAAAAAAGGTTCGCATAGTAAATTTGTAAAAGATGATAAAACTGTAATTGTTCCAGTACATGCTAAAAAAGATATTCCAACTGGAACACTTAAAAGTATTGAGAAACAGAGTGGAATAAAGATAAAATAGGAAGTGACGAAATGGAGTATATAGCTTTTATACATAAAGAAAAAAATGAGTATGTTGCAGTAGTACCTGATTTAAACTATGTTTCTAGTTACGGGGACACTTTTAAAGATGTAGTACATAATATCATAGAAGCAAGTGAGCTTTACTGTGAGGATTTAAAAACTTTACCAAAATCATCATCTTTAGAAAATTTGTTAAAAAGTGCAGATATAGATAAAAATGCTTCGCCACAACTTATAGATATAAAAGTTGAAAAACTAAGAAGAATAAATGTAATGATGAGAGCTGATATCATAGATGTTTTGCCTCAGAGACTCGTTGAGTTTAATGGTAATCGTAGTGCTTATTTGCAGAACTTAGTAATTAAAGATTTGCATTCTCACAATATTGCTAATTACTGACAGTGAAAAAAATGGAGGTTCATTCACTGTGAAGTATTTGTAAGGTTGGTTTACACAGTTAGGTTTACACTCTCCAATTTTAGTATGCATTACCAAGTTTGAAACTTGGTAACGAGAAAAAGCCATTTTGTATCCTTCATTTGATTATGGATAATACCAAGAAACACGTATTATACCTGCAAATTTCCATAATCCATAATGTGAAAAGGTTGCAAAACCCCCACCTGTAACAACATTTTCATTTATTGCGAGATTTCCTGATGCAACATCTTGAGAGTAACGAGGATAAATATGATATCGTATATGCCAAGTAGCACTTGTTATAACAGCACCTTTAGGAACAAAACCCATTATATTAAACGTTATTGTATGCTTTCCTGATGAATAGTCTTGGCTATGAATACCAGGATTCCAATTTATTTGATTGTAACCATATCTTTCATGTACTTCTTTTGTGCCGAAAGTAGCATCCCAACCAAATTTAGCTACTTCAACTTCACATTGGCCTGTTGAATAGTTAAGTTTATTTGGATATTCACATTTGTAATATAGTATTTCATTAGGTAGGCTATTAATTGAATGAACTAACCTCTTTAATTCTGTTAAAGTATCCTGTTCACTCCAAGTATTCTCTATTTTATATCCCCCACATCTAGCTTTCACATAACTAGATACATCTTCTGGAAATTCTCCTTGTACATAATAAAGTTTTTTAGATGGTGCAAAAGGAAAAACTTCTTTTCCATCCATAGTTGTAATACTAGGGTCAAATCTATGTTTAACAGATATACGATAATTTTTTGTATTTTTATCAAACTCTTGGTCTGTTTCCCATTGTGATGGTGCATCTGTATGTGCCTGAATTTTCTCTACTATAAAACTTTTTATTTTTTCTGCAGCCTGATTTGATGACACACTAACATCGTTTACTAAAACTGGAAGCCCTAAATAATAATCGAAAGAATGGAATGCTCCAGTAAGTGCTTCAACTTTTTCTCCAAGTGCATTTGTATGTGAATAGTATCTATTTTGATTATATAGATTGTCACCAAGTGCACCTGGAATATGATGTATAGGGTCATTATCAAATGTTACATATGGACCATTTGATGCCACTTCATCTGCTGGAGTTGCTACACCTATGTTATGAAAATAAGGTTTCATCCATTCATCAAGTTTAGCATAAGCTCTATTGGTAAAAAGGTTTCCTTGTGAATGTGATATCACAATAACTCCATGTCCACTCTTTATACTATTTTTATATGCATTTACTTGTGTTATTAAATCATAATTTTCTATTGAGTTGTTTACATTTGCTGCTAAATTTAATAAATCATCAGCGTATTTTAGCTTTAAACCGACAAATAACTTAAATGCTTCCCATGTTACCTTAAGTCCAGCTTCACCTTCGACCTTCTGTAAAAATGCTTCAAATAGGTCAGATGTTGTTCCATATGAAGTGTTGTATGAAATACCAAATTTACTTATTTTATTAAGTGCTTCTTGATTAGATAAAAGTAAATCTGTAGCTTTTTCTTCCCATGTTTCTCTTGCATCCCTTTCAGATACATTAATTAGAATACCATTTGCATAATATAAATCAGTTTTACACTCATCTATTTTTGGTAAGTTTGCAAAAACTGATGTATTAAAAAGAGCTGTAAATACAATAGTCGTTATGAAGTATCTCATTGTGCACCTCCTAACATACTCTCAACATCAAAATCACACGCTTGGGCATTCCAATCTGATGGACTACTACCATAAACTCCACCACTAAGTGCTTGATTATAATCTAGATATGCTCTTACTCTTGCTTCTGTATTATAAATATTGTTTTCAAGAAAGTCAATATGCCCGTCAACTTTAATTCCCTGCCTACGTAAATACATCTTACAATTACTAATCCGTGTCATTTCTTTTTGATGTTCGTAAGCTAATCCTATAGGGTTTTCTAAAATTTTATTATCAACTTTTGAATAAGCCATCATTAATTCTATTTTAATAGGCTCTCTATAAGTTTCAATAACTTTCCTCTCCACATCATCCCGAACACCATTATTATTAGAATCTACTCCAAGCATAGTGCTATTATTTATAGTAGGATCTGGTTCAAGTGGAAGTTTATATCCATTTATCTCTTTATATACTAGTACTGAAGCTGGCGTTGAAGTGATGTTATTAAGCTTAGCTTGTATAGTTGTAGAGCCTTCTTTTAAACCACTTAAAGTACCGTTTGAGATAGAAGCGATAGAGTTGTTTTGTATAGTCCATTCTATTTTATTATTTGGAACCTCTTTTATTGAGCTATCAGCATATGTTGCAGTTACTAAAAGTTGTGTTTGAGTTGTCTCTTTTAGCTCTATAGATTGTTGAGTAATTGTTATAGCTGTAATATTTGGTACAGTGAAATTATAGTTGATTCTTTGTGTTTGAGTATTGTTAGTAGATGAGTCATCTAGTTTTACTTTTTGTACTAAAACTTCATAAGTACCAACTTCTAAAATGGTATTTGGTTTAAAAACTATTTTATTGCCAACAGCACTAGAGACACCACTCAACCTTTTGTTTGAAGAAGTTTTAAGAACAACTGTGTTTTTATGGATAGACTTAGAGATAACAGGCATTGTAAACTCTATTTCAACAGTAGTATCAGGAGATTCAAACTCAGCTAAATTTTGGGGAGATACAGATACTAAGTGAGGTTGAGTAAGTCCACTTTGAGCATATAAATTTATAGATAGAGCAAAAAATAGAGCAAACTTAAGTAAATAATCAAACATAAAATAACCTTTTTGTTGAAAAATATTTATTATTATACTTATTTTCTTTTGTTGTTATATTAATATGAGACAATTATATGGATTTTGTGGTAATTATTTAAACCAACTGATTGCGAACAAACTCCAAATAATGTCCCTCTTCATCTTCAAGCTCAGCATGTGTCCCTCTTTGAACTATCTCTCCAGCGTCTAGTACATAAATAGTATCAGCATTTTTAACTGTGCTTAGTCTGTGGGCTATAGTTATGACTGTTTTGTCTTTTAGTAGAGGTGCTATGGCTAAGTGGAGTTTTGCTTCTGTGTGAACATCTAGGGCTGAGGTGGATTCATCAAATATAACTACACTTGGGTTTGCTATTATCATTCTTGCTATGCTTAGGCGTTGTCTTTGTCCACCTGAAAGTCTGATACCGTGATGGCCAACTATAGTGTCAAGTCCATCACTCATATTATCACACATATCTTGAAGTTGAGCAATTTTTAGAGCATCTTTTATCTCTTCATCACTTATGCTTTCATCTCCCATAGTTATGTTAAATCTAAGAGTTGAGTTAAAAAGGATAGGCATTTGAAGAACTAAAAATACCTTTTGTCTAAGTGATGTTTTATCTATGTTTTTGATATCAACATTATTAAATAAAAGTGAGCCAGCACTTTTTTCATAAAATCCTGACATAACTTGAGCTAGGGTTGTTTTTCCACTTCCACTTGCTCCGATAAGTGCTATTTTAGAGTTTGCTTTTATATCAAGTGAGATGTTTTTTAGTATCTCTTTTTTGTTTGAGTATGAAAAGCTTAAATCTTTTAGTGAGATATCAACATTAGCTGATTTTATAACTTCATCACCACTATGTTCAGTTTTTAGTGTAAGAATTTTGTTTATTCTTTTTAAGGCACTCATAGCAGAAGAGTAGCTGTACTGCATAGTAAGAATATCTTGAACAGGGGTCATTATAAACCAGATATAGCCAAACATCGCAAACATCATACCTATGCTTAAGTCACTATATGCCACTAAAACTAAACCACTTGCACGAAGAAGCTCAAACATAACTAAGAAAATTGTATAAGATAGTCTCTCATAAGCTACACTTTTAAAACCGTATTCATTTGAAGTGATTTGAATCTCTTTAGCACTTGAGATTGCTTTTTTAAAGAAATAATTTTCTTTATTGCTAGCTTTTATCTGTCCATAAAGTTCCAGAGTTTCACCAACACTATTTTGAAAGCTCTCAATAGCTTCATTTTCCTTTTTTTTAAGTACACCAACTTTTTTAGACATCTTTTTACTGAGTAAAATTATAAGTGGTTGTATAACTAAAATCAGTATCCCTAAAATTGGGTCAATTATAATCATAACTACACCAACAGCAGCGAGGGTTAAAATGGAGGTGATAAACTTACTAACACTCGAGATGATAAAATCATCAAGGGTATTTACATCAGTTATGAGGTTTGCTGTAATTGCTCCACTTCCAAGAGTTTCATACTCATTCATAGAGGTGATTTTAAGATGATTGATAAGCTTTTGTCTTATCATGAAAGTAACATACTTTGCAATTTTGGTAAAGACTTTTGTTATAACAACATTTAAAGCATAATAAGCAAAGCGTAAAAAAATAACCCCAAATGTAACTATCGCTATATAGTAAAATGAGGAAGTCTCTCCAAAAAGAGAGTTTATGCTATTTACAAAATAAGATGGCTTGTCTAAAAGAACTTCATCAACCATAACGGGAAGCATCATCGGGATAGGGATACTTATGGCAATAGCTATTAAAGTAACTATCTGCCCATAAATAAGTGAGGGTTTTTTATCTAAGATTAGATTGAAAATTGTTTTTAGTGTGATTTGCTCTTTATTCATAATATTAACAAATTACACTATTTTTACTTAGAGATTTTAGCTTTTAAATCTTCTTCTTCAATAGCACCAGCTACATACTTGATAACAATTATTTTTTCACTATCGTTTATGTACCATTCTGCTATATGTTTCTCTTCTAAATTTCTTAGTTTTGCAGTATCAATACCATTTTGTGCAAGATATAAAAAAGAGTGCTTAGTTGGGTTTTTAAGTTTTAGTGTCCATAAAAGCCATAAAGTTGCTATAACTGCTACAGAGATACCGATAGTCTCTCTATCACTTATGCCAAGCATTAAACCAGCAGTTGTACCACCGATAAATGTAGCAAAATATGCAACAGAGTTAGAGATACCAAGTGCAGCACCTTTTTGATGTACTTTTGCAAACTTTGTAATCATAGACTGAACTAAAGGCTCCATCATGTTAAATGCTATAAAAAACATAACAACACCAACGATAAAAACAGTGCTAGAAGTTGTAAGACCCATAATTAAAAATGCTGTAATAAAAAGAACAATAGAAAGTAAGAAAATTTCTTTAGGTTTGTTATGCTTTTCACCAAATACAGCAGCAGGACCCATAGCAACTAAACCAAAAATCATAGCAGGTAAGTAGGCCATATAAAGATCAGATGTTTCCCAAGCAAAGTCTGTACTTGTAAGTATAATAGGGATAATAACAAATGCTACAGTCATTAAACCTTTTTGCATTGCATTGATGATAATCATATTTAAAAGATTAGGATCTTTGATGATATCAGCAGTCCTTGTAGTTGCATGATAAGTGTGTTTGATGGTAGGAGGAGTTGGTACTTTAGTAAAAAGAAGTATCATTGCTAAAATCGCTAAAACTGCTGTAACTATAAATAAAAAGTCAAGACCATATTTTGCACCAAGAACAGGACCAAGACCCATAGCAATAGCAAAACTTAAAGCGATTGTTCCACCCATAATTGCCATGGCTTTACCACGAACCTCTTCTGGAACTAAATCAGAAATCATAGCAGTAATAACTGCACCAATTGCACCAGCACCTTGTAAAAACCTACCAAACATAAGAGTGTAGATATCAGTTGAGTAAGCACAGATAATAGAACCAATTAAAAATATGATAAGACCAACTAAAAGAGTTGGTTTTCTTCCTATTTTATCACTCATCGTTCCAAAAGGAACTTGAAAAATTGCTTGAGTTAGTGCATATCCACCAACAACCATACCAACTAAAAGAGGTGTTGAACCCTCTAAATCAAGAGCGTAAATAGAGATAACAGGTAAAACTAAAAATAATCCTAGAAATCTAAGAGAAAGAATTGCGGAGAGTGGTAATACTTTTTTAAACATTATGTACCTTAATATTATATAATACCAATCTCCACTAAAAGGTAAGCCATTCTACTTCGTTAAATCTTTTTGGATTAACTAGTTAGTCCAAAAAGATTTGTCTTGTAGCTAATAGCTTATCTTTTATTTAAATATTTACCTTTTAGTGGAGATTGGTATAATGGCGTAATTATATAGAAAAGATTGTTTACACAAACTTTATAAGTTTAAAAAAATTATGTTTAAAGTAAATTATAAGGATTAAAATTGAAGCTGGTACTTGCTACGTCAAACAAGGGAAAAGTGAAAGAGATAAAAGCACTTTATAAAGAGTATGAAATTATTGCATATAGTGAGCTTATAGATGAGTTTGAAATTATTGAAGATGCTGATACTTTTAAAGG
>JAFLJV010000197.1 GCA_022712845.1 Sulfurimonas sp.
GTCATTTAGCTTCACTTCTACAGAATTATCGTCATCAAAAAATATCATTAAATCAGGTATAACTTGAGCTGATTCTTCTTGATATTCTATAGATGGAGGATTTTTAAAGGTAGATAAAACTCTCATAACTTCACTAAAGTTTTTTTCTTTTGCGTAACTGTGAATATCTTCAATATTTTGTATTACTTCTACACATAAAGAGTAAGCTTCATCTCTTATATCTGAACTATCTAGTTGAAATAAAAATGATTCTGATAAATTTTTTGCCGCTATTCCAACAGGTTCAATATATGCAAATCTTAAACGAATTTTTTCAAACTCTTCTATTTGTATATCTTCTTTTTGACAAAATAGCTCTGTATCACCTTCATAATAACCATTTTCATCAAGGTTCGCAACTACAAATTCAGCAATAGATAAAGATAATGGTGTTGGGAAAAGTGGTGCCCCTAACTGCTCATCAAGAACATCATAAAGAGTTCTTACTTGAATTGTAAGAGCTTCTATCTGCTCTGTTCTAGAGTTACTGATAGTTCCACTTATAATTTTTTTTGGAATTTTCTTTTCAAAATTTTCTTCATATCCAGACTCAATTTCAACAACAGGGTTACTCTCGACAAATGGATTCATCGCTTCATTCAAATCACTAAGACTTGAGTGTAAAATTGGTAACCAATTACGAAGTGTATTTGAGAGTTTATGTTTACTCTCTACATTTTGAGTCTGCCTTAATGCTGCCATTTAAAGTTTAAATTCCTCACCTAAATAATGTTTACGAACATCAGCATTTTGACCTATCTCATCACTTGTTCCTTGTGCGAGTAATTTACCTGCTTTAATTACATAAGCTCTATCACAAACATCTAATGTTTCACGAACATTATGATCTGTTATAAGAACACCTATTTCATAAGAAACTAACTGCTTTATAACTGTTTGTATATCCATCACAGCTATTGGATCAACTCCTGCAAATGGTTCATCAAGAAGTAAAAATTTTGGTTTATTTACTAAAGCTCTCGCTATCTCAACACGACGACGCTCACCACCACTAAGACTTATCCCTTTACGATATCGAATTGGTTCTATATTAAACATATCAAGTAGTTCTAAGATTCGCTCTTTTTGTTCTACTTCACTCTTTATACTTACTTGTGCAGCTATCATTAAATTTTCTTCTACACTTAAATCTTTAAAAATTGATGCTTCTTGTGGAAGATAACCTATCCCTTTTATAGCTCTTTGATGTAGCGGCATTCCAGAAAGATTTTCATCATCAAAAAACACCTCTCCTCCAGTAGCTTCAACAAGTCCACATATCATATAAAAAGTAGTGGTTTTACCAGCTCCATTTGGTCCAAGAAGTCCTACAACCTCTCCACTACTAACTTGAAGACTCATCCCTTTTACTATCTCTAAATCTTTTATTTTTTTCTCTAAATTTATCGCTTTAAGCGTATGCATAATCTACCTCATATTCTCTTATATCATTTGATTTTTTTTCTATTTTTATTGTTATATTGCTTATCTCTGCAGAGTTTAAAATATCTACTAATTTATCATCACCCCACTCCACAAAATGCAAACCTTTCTTGTCTAATTCTTCTAGCATTCCTAATGATATAAAATGATCCAAACCATGGTTATATATATCATAATGAAAAATCTTATCTCCATAACAATGCTGAAGGGAAAATGTAGGTGAAGTAACCTCATCACTTAAGCCTAAATATTTAACCATCTCTTTAACAAAAGTAGTTTTTCCAGCTGCTAAGTCTCCCTTTAAGATAATAACACCATTTGTAATTTTTTCACTTATCTCACTTGCTAATAAATTCAATTCTTCTATCTTATATTTATGGCTAATCATAATTTATTTGAAATATCCACTATTTGAGCTAACTTTTCCTTTGCCAAACCTTTTTTAATAGCTTCACTTGCCATCTCAAGTCCATCTTGAATATCACGAGCTAATCCATCAACCATTAAAGCTGATGCTGCATTTATAAGAACTATATCTCTTTGGGCATCACTAGATTTGGAGTCAAAAATATCATATAAGATTTTTGCATTATCACGAGAGTTTCCACCTATGATTGCTTCAAGTGGAACTCTTTTTATACCATACTCTCTTGAGTCAATAATAAACTCATGTACTATTCCATCACGAAGTTGAGAGGCATAAGTAATATCACTGATACTAATCTCATCCATACCCTCACGTGAGCTTACAACCATAGTTGATGTTGCACCATTAATTTTTAAAGCTTCAGCCATCTTTGGTACAAAAGCTTTATCAAATACACCAAGAAGAGATTTTTTAGCTCCTGCAGGGTTTGTAAGTGGTCCTAAAATATTAAAAATAGTCTTATCAGGTATACTTTTTCTAACTGGAACTATAAATTTCATAGCAGGATGATGATTACCAGCAAACATAAAAGTAAAACCAGATTCTTCTAAAAGTTTTGCAGAGTTCTCTATACTTAAGTCAAGTCTAACACCTAACTCTTCAAACATATCAGCACTACCAGATTTTGAAGTGATAGAACGACTTCCATGTTTTGCAACAATACTTCCACATGAAGCAACCAAGAGTGCTACAGTTGAGGAAATGTTAAAACTACCTATTTTATCTCCACCAGTGCCAACTACATCCAGTAGTTTTGGACGAAGTTCATCTGCTATAGGAAGAGGCACAGCAAATGAACGCATAACTTCTGCAGCCGCTGCTATTACTTCTACTGAAGTATGTTCATTTAGTTTCATATCAAGTAAAAAATCTCTCATATGTTCATCACTCATCTCATGTTTAAAAAGTGATGTAAATAATTCTTTAGTCTCTTGATATATCATGAAACTTCCTTTATATACTCACCCTGTAAAGATTTAGGAGTAGATTTTGTTGTAGGAATTTGCAATACCTTATATTTTTTAGTATCGCTTAGGTAATTAATAGTGATTACACTACCTACCTCAACACTCTTACTAGCTTTTACTACTATGTCATTTATCAAGATAACTTTATTACTTATCATATCTTGTGCTACAGAACGTCTCTTTGTTATATTTACTGAATTTAAAAATTTATCTATTCTCATTTATTTTATTACTCGATATTTTTTATTTAAAGTATTGTAGAGTAATAAAACTGAGAGTAATGTAAGAGTTGGAACAATTTTTGCATGAGTATGCAATTATTTTTTATTTGTATCATTTTATTATAAATAATATATATACAATTAATAAGAAATAAGTGGGGATTAATTAAGTCTGATACTTTTTGTTGAGCTTTTTGAGGTAAATATTTTTGTGAAATTATTAATGCTAATTAATACCTACTAAAACTACAGATATCAAAATTTAGTATTTTTTTCATTTTATTTACCCCAATTAAGTTTTTCTTTTAAAACATTAAAATAGTTATACTCATTTTTGTGCATCAGTTTAACTGTTTTTGTAGCTAGTTTTATTTGTACACACTCTTCTAATCCAAGCTCATGCATCTCTTGCCCATCAATAATTATAAGTGCTTTTTCTTCTGATGTTTTCATCTTTATTTCAAATTCACCAGGAAGAACAACTGACCTTTGCGTTAATGAGTGAGGAGAAATTGGAGTTAACACAAATACATCTGTAGCAGGATAAATAATTGGTCCACCAGAAGAAAGATTGTATGCTGTAGAACCTGATGGAGTTGAAATAATAACACCATCACCATAGTAAGTATTAAAAGGTTTTGAATCAACTGAGGTTTCTATATGAATCATATATGAAACACTTGTACGAGTTAAAACAACATCGTTAAAAGCGTACATTTTGACTTTTTTGGAATCTTTTATAACTGTTGCTTCTAAAACTGATCTTTCTTCTATTTTATATTTATTATGTGTTAATTTTGCAACGAAAGAATCTAATTCATCAAGTGAGATATCAGCTAAAAAACCAAGATTTCCTGCATGAACTCCAAGTATAGGGATATCATAATCAAATGACCTTCTAACAGTAGCGATAAGAGTTCCATCACCACCTAAAGTTACTAACATATCTACTTTGGAGCAGATATCATCAAAACTATCCCCATCCTCTCCAATCATTTTGGCACAATCTTTTTCTAAAAAGACTTCCATACCATAACTTTCAAATATACCTGCAAGTTTAAGATAACTATCTTTTATTTCAGGAGTTGATGGTCTTAGTACTACGCCGATTTTTTTGATAACATCACTACTCAAATGGAACTCTTTGTTTTAATATTTAATAATTTTATGATTATACACTACTTATGAATTAAAAGATATGCTAAAATTTGATAAAGAATGAAATAAGAGAGAATAGATGGCAATTATAGATGTAGATGAAAGTGATTTTCAACAAATTATATATAAAGAGTTTGAGAAAAAAAGTATAGTTATTTTAAAATTTGGCTCAGAGTTTTGTGATGCTTGTATGGCATTAGAGGGTGAACTCGAAGATTTAGAAGAGGAAAATGAAAATATCTGTATCATAAATATAGAGTGTAGCGAATCACCTGATTTAGCAGAGCGATATGATGTTCAAAAAGTACCAACAATGGTGATATATAAGAATGGTGAGAACATTATATATAGAGCTGAGGGAGTAGTTCTCTCTCAAGATATTGAAGAGATTATAAGCTAAACTTAGATATAATCGCGAAAATTATTTTTAGGACTCTATATTTTGAGAACTCATTACTGTACAGAATTAAGTGAAGCAAATGTAGGACAAGATATTGTTTTAGCTGGTTGGGCTAACAACTATCGTGACCATGGTGGAATCATATTTATTGATTTAAGAGATAAAAGCGGTTTAATTCAACTAACTTGTGACCCAGCAGACAGTGCTAAGGCACATAAAATTGCTGATAGTGTTCGTGATGAGTTTGTTCTTATCATCAAAGGAACTGTTCGTCTTCGTGGTGAAGGTTTAACTAATCCTAAACTAAAAACTGGTTCTATTGAAATTATGGTAACTGAGCTTACTATTGAAAATAAATCAGCTCCTGTTCCATTTGTAATCGGTGATAAAAGTGTTGGAGAAGAAACAACTCTTAAATACCGTTATTTAGAACTTCGTGACCCTGATTTGTATAAAGTTTTTCGTCTTCGCTCTAAAGCAGCAATCGCAGCAAGAAATATTCTTGATGAAAACGGCTTTTTAGAAGTTGAGACTCCAATCTTAACTAAATCAACTCCAGAGGGTGCAAGAGATTATCTTGTTCCATCTCGTGTTCACAGTGGCGAATTTTACGCACTTCCTCAATCACCACAACTTTTCAAACAACTTTTAATGATTGGTGGATTTGACAGATACTTCCAAATAGCAAAATGTTTCCGTGATGAAGACTTAAGAGCAGACCGTCAACCTGAATTTACTCAAATAGATGTTGAGATGAGCTTTTGTAACCAAGAAGATGTTATCAAAGTTGCAGAAGATTTACTAACTGCTATGTTTAAAGCAGCAAATATTGATGTTAAGCCTCCATTTAACCGCATAACTTTTAACGATGCTATGGAATTTTATGGTTCTGATAAGCCTGATTTAAGATACGATCTTAAGATGGTTGATGTTATTGATATTTTTGAGAGATGTGACAATGAAATCTTTACAAATATTGCTAAAAAACCTCATGTAAACCGTATTAAAGCTCTTAGAGTTCCTGGTGCTGACTTAGTATTTTCTAAACGTGAAATGAAAGGTTTTGAAACTTTTGTTCGTCAATTTGGCGCTCATGGTCTTGGATATTTTCAAATGAAAGAAGATGGTCTTAAAGGTCCACTTATTAAATTCTTTAGCGAAGAAGATATTGCACTTCTTATAGAGAGAACTGAGCTTGAAGTTGGTGATGTAGTATTCTTTGGTGCTGGTGATAAAAAGACTGTATGGGATTATATGGGTCGTTTTAGAAACTTTATAGCTGAGCATGAAAAAATGAATTTAATTGATGAAAACGCTTTTGAATTTGTATGGGTTGTTGATTTTCCTATGTTTGAAGTTGAAGATGGAAGAGTAAAAGCTCTTCACCATCCATTTACTCAACCTAAAGATACTGACAAAGATGATGTTGAAGAGATAGAGTCTATCGCTTATGATATCGTACTTAATGGTACAGAACTTGGTGGTGGGTCTATTCGTATCCATAAACAAGATGTTCAAAATGAGGTGTTTAAACTGCTAGGTATTGGTGAAAAAGAAGCACAAGAAAAATTTGGTTTCTTACTAGATGCTCTTAAATTTGGAGCACCTCCACATGGTGGTTTTGCACTAGGATTTGATAGAATGATTATGCTTATGACTAAAAAAGCAAGTATACGTGATGTTATTGCTTTCCCTAAAACGCAAAAAGCTTCTTGTGTGCTTACAAAAGCACCAAGTGAGGTTGATAACACTCAACTTAGAGATTTACATATTAGACTACGCGAACAGACTTCAAAATAGTCCCGTAAAGAAAAGCAATTTCCTTTACTCCGCTTGAGCCGCTGAGGCTACTAAAGAGTAACACTACTCTTCTTGGAAGTGAGGCTTCAGCCTCGCATTTGGGCGAGGTTAAAACCTCACTTCCTAAAAATAAAATTCAAGGAAATCTCTTTTTAATGAAAAAACTTTTTCTAATCATCGGAGCTCCTGGCTCTGGTAAAACTACAGATGCTGAGTTAATTGCTAAACAAAATGACAAAATAACACACTACTCTACTGGCGATATGCTCCGCGCTGAGGTTGCAAGTGGAAGTGATATAGGTAAAGAGTTAAACTCTTTTATGTCAAAAGGTTTAATCGTACCAATAGAGATGGCTATCAAAACAATCACTAACGCTATTAAAAATGCTCCAACAGATATAATTATAATAGATGGATATCCTAGAAGTATGGAACAATTAAATGCTTTAGATGAGTATTTGGCTGAGGATTCATCATTAGAGCTTACAAGCGTAATGGAAGTTGCAGTAAGTGAAGCAACAGCAAAAAACAGAGTTTTAGGTCGTGCTCGTGGTGCTGATGATAACACAGAAGTTTTTAATAACCGTATGAAAGTATATATTGAGCCACTAAATGATATACAAGCTTTTTATAGTGCTAAAGATATTTTAAAAATTATTTCTGGTGAGGGGACTATAAAAGAGATAGTTTCTGAGATGGAAACTTTTATAAATTCAAAAATCTAATATCAATTTTTTCTAGTTTTTCGAGTTCCCAAGTTTCGAGACTGTAAAAGAACCACAGCTTGGGAGCGAGAAATTAAACTTTATAAAAAACTGTCTAATTTTTTTGGGATATTATACTAAAAGTTCTTCTTTTTTAATTAATTCGTTTAGAATTTTTGTATCTTTATTTCTTTTAATTTTTGCAACTACAGTAATCATGCCCCAAGGAATTAACCAAAGTCCTACACATGGAATACATAAATGTAAGTGCATGTAATGGTTAACTTTTGCAAATATCATTTTTTTCTTTAACTCTGAAATTTCAAGTTTTATTTCTTCAAGAGTATGATTTTTTGGTTCACTTACAGATAAGCTCATTTTGTACCTTTTACTAACTATAATTTAAGAAAGATAATAACAATATATATTATGCATCGTACTTAAATAACATTATAAAAGTAATTTAATTTTAGTTATGTAACCTTTTATGTAACCTAAATTTTTAAGAGTTTTTGAAGTATTGTAAAATAGAGCTAAGTTTTCTAGTTTCCAAGTTTCACTTTGGGATTTATACATCACTTTATATACTTATTTTATATATAACTTTTAGTAGCCTTTCTCATCACTTTTTTTAGAAAAAAGTAAAATAAAAAATCGCACACAAGATTCATCGCTTTTTCCATACAAACTTTAAAATATTTGGGGTCTGCGGAATACCCCAAGGGCACTTCCTTTGGGCGCTCTCTACGCTCAAACAGTCCTCGTATGTTAAAAAAATACAATATACTAATAATGAGACGTTCGTTAAAGTAATACATCGTAGACAGTCAAAA
>JAFLJV010000198.1 GCA_022712845.1 Sulfurimonas sp.
GTACCTTTAACAGTTAAAGTAACTGTTTTTATCTCAGATTCGTTTGTTTCTCCGTTTTCTTGAGTTGAACTACGATCTTCTACATAATAACTAAATGTAACTGTTGCACTTTCTCCGTAAGCTAGTGCGTTAAAGTTACCACTTATTGTATATTCTCCAGTATCTTCATCTAGTTCTACAGAAGCTGTAATATTTAAGCCATTTGTTGTGCTATCTGTTACTGTAGCTTCTATGATATCTATATTATCTTCACCATTGTATGAATCTTCTCCTACTAGGTGATAAGTATGTGAATCATTTGTATCATCATCTTGTATATTTAGTTCTGTACCAGTTAGAGTTCCATCTGCATTTGCAAGAGTTCCATCGAATGTTGTTAACTCATCACTTCCGCTATCTGTAAATGATGTATCATCTTCACCATTTGCATAATCAACAGCGTCATGTGATTCATTAATTGCATCTAATGTTATGTTATTAACTACTGGTTGATCATTTGTTCCTGTGATAACTAAAGTGATTGTTTTTGCTTCTGATGTATCTGATTCATTTGGTGCAGAGAAATTTCCACTATCACCAAGGATATTATCATCATGATCATCTATTGCTACGTAATTAAATGAGATAGTTACACTTTCATCTGCTGCTAGTTCTGAGAAGTTACCTTCTATTGTATATTCCCACTCTTGTGTATCTTCGTTAAATGAGATTAAAGGTTCATTTATATCATCTGCTGTTATACCAGCATTTGCTGCATCTTCTATAACTAAAGAATTTGGTACTGCTTCAAATATATGTGTATCATTTGTATCTATATCGTATACGCTTAGAGTTCCTGTGATTGGATCATTATAAGTATCATCTGTTGTATCATCTTCACCTGTGTAGTCTGTGTCATCGTATGATTCGTAGATTTTTTGTTCGCCATTATCTCCATTTAAGTTCTCAACATGACCAACACTCTCAATATCAATAATCTCTCCACCTGAGATATATGAAACCTCTAAACTTGAATCAACAACTTCATCATCATCATTCATCACACCAAATGTAATTTCATGTTGACCAGCATCTTCAAATGTATATGTAAATGTGCCACTATTTGTAATTCCAGCTTCAAAAGTATCTGCTAACAATTTAATGCTTACTCCGTCAACCACTACAAATGCAAAGTCTCTGTATTCTTCATCATCCTCTTCATCTTGAACTTCATCATAACCTTCAGCATCATTAAAAGTCCAGTTAAATGTAACAGTTTCTCCTGCTTCTACATCCATAGTAAATTTCATAGCTGCACCATCTGTTGGTTTATAATCTTCACCACCTACGGGGTCTAAATCATCTACTACTACAGAATCTTCACCTACACTAAATAAAGCATTTATATCTTCTAGAGATGCACCTTCTATATCATAGTATCCATCTTCACCACCATCTTCACCTTGTGATGATGTTGCTGCACCAATCAACCATGTTTGTTCTCCTGCATTAGGATTATTAACATCAATATCTTCAACAACAGGCTGATCATTAGTACCAGTTACTGTAATAGTAACAGTTGCTGGCTCACTTTCATATGCTTCTGGTGTTGTTGTTTCTACTGTTTTGTATGTAAAAGTAACTTCTTGTGTCTCACCCTCACCTAGTTCTTGGAAATCTCCATTTACATTATATACATAACTTCCACTTGAGTTTAGTGTTAAAGTACCTTCACCTTCACCTAAGTCATCTACTAATACAAAGTCAAACTCATTTCCATCTAAGTCTGCTCCTACTAGTTGTCCTGTTACATTTGTAAGATCATCTTCTGTAGCAACATTTACACCATCATCTGCTGTTGGTGCAAAGTCATTTGTATCTACATTATTTTCATCACCATCATTTGAACCATCACTTTTTAAAGAAATATCATTGCCACCCCTACCAAAATCTTGTACGCTTGAAGCAGCTACTACATCACTTGGAATATATCCTGAACTTCCAGCCTCTTCATCTTGACCAGCTGCTGTTTCTAGTAAATCACTTAATGCTTTATCGTTAATTATGCTATCTATTGCATCTACACCAGCTATAACTGAACCATCTGCTAGAACTCTAAAGATACCTTCATATATTGATGTTTCTTCAAGTGCTAAGTACTTTACTTCAAACTGTGCTCCAGGATCTGTACTAACTATTTGTTCACCAGCATGTATAGCTCCACCAACTGTTGCATCACGAAGGGTACCATCTGTACCAAGAATCTTTACTTCACCAACTAGTACTTCTATTTTTCCTATAACTTTTGTCATAATTAGATCTCCCAAAATTTAGTATGTGAAAAGTTTAGCAAATTTTACTATATATACCTATAGTACTTTAGTACTGATTTGTACTTGTTTAGTGTACAATATTGAATGATAATGATTGATGAGCTGATTTTAAATTATATTTTTATCTTTGCTAAACAAAATAAGTTTAAAATAATATTGATTTATTTATATCTCCAAAATAATATAGAAAATATATTAAGAGTAAAAAATAGAGTTTTAGCTGGTGGTCATAATGTACCAGAAAAAGATATCATCAGAAGATATTAGACTTCTTGCATAACCTCAAAAACTAGATTCCGTGTTAAGCACGGAATGACGACACACTCGAACTTTCGTCATTCTGAACTTGATTCAGAATCTAGGTTATGCAAGAAGTCTATTATAGAAGTAGAAAATTATTTTTGAATCTCTATAAAACTTTAGTTGACGAATGGCTATTATTTTATAATGGTGATGATAAGTTTGAGCTTATAGCAAATAATAAAGCTGTGTTTGATGAACTACTGTATAATGATTTTGTGAAGGAGATAAATTAAAATGAGTGATTTTGAAAAATTGGTATTAACAATTGCAGCTAAAGCAACAAAAACAGCACAGCAAGAAAATTTAAAAAATGGTATTGCTAATGTCTATAGTAAAAATGGTCAAATATACTTTCAACTGCCTGATGGAACTATAACACAAGAAGAACCTGAACAGTATAAAAATCTTACTTTGGATTAAGTCACTTTTTAAATATTGTTAGTTATGAAGTTATTTATGTTCACTTACTTAACAGTTTTTTACCATATATGAGACTCTTTATTTATCCTATACTAATTGAACTCTCTGATTAATTAGCCAATAGATTCCGTGGCGTAGCACGGAATGACGAAAGTATCGTCACTCTCAGCTTGACTGGGAGTCTAATTTATAATTTATTCAGAGGGTTCAATTATCTTAGCTATCTAAGTCCGAGTAACTATTCTTCACTTGTGCTTGTTTTGCTAAAAATTGAACACTTTTTGATATATCCTCATTTGCTATATGGTAATGATTATGCAATTTTTCTAAGGAGTTATCTACCTTAGTTGTTAAAATCACGATAAGAGATTCCATTTGTTCTTTAATACTATCTATCTCATCATCTTTTGACTCTTTAAAATCTTTAACTATCATACTTAACTGTGCTTGTGATTTTACATACTCTGATTTTATAACTTCTATCTCACTCATCAACTCTTTCATAGTTGTATATATATCAAATAGATTACTATTTTCTTCTTTAAGTTCATTCATTTTATTTGATGAAAGAACCATTTGCTTCATAAGCATTTCACTTTGTTCTTTTATAGAACCAAGTACATTTTCACTTTCATATAAAGAGGTATTAACCCCCTCTGCATGTGATTTTAATAGTGTTATCTGTTTTTCAAATGGTTTAGTGACATTTGATATTTTTTGATTTGTATTATCTACAATCTCTTGTGCAATATTTTGAGATAAGTTACTCATGTTAAAGAGTTTTTCTTTAACCTTTTCAATATCATTAACAATAGTTCCCCTACTTTGAACAGCTTTATCTAGTGTTGTCTTGACTTTATTAAAGTGGTCTTGTTCTGCAACTCTAAGGATATCTATATGTTCATGAATAACATTATCTAAAGATGGTAGTTCAACATTGGTAAAGTTCTCAAACGTATTTGTAACATTGTCATGCCAGACTTGCATCTGATCAAATTTTTCTAAAAATTTAGTTTGATTTATTTGGATAGTATCTAAGACTTTAATATCTTGTTTAAATTTTTCTCTTACCTCTTCTTGTGCAGCCCTATCTTCATTTTGACTTAGTATCATCTTTTTTTCTAACTGAGATGTGAACTCTTTTAGTTGTGTGATTTGTTCTATAAGAGTTGTTGTAAACTCATGTTGAAGTTTTGCTTGATTTGACTGTTTTGTTTGATGAAGAATGTTCATCACTATATATAAAAATAAAGATACCAAAAAAGGGAGTAAACTCTCTCTTAAAATCATTAACATATCTATAATTTCTGGATGAATTATAAAGTGGATAACCCCGCTAATAGAGCCAATACCTAGCATAAGTGGTGCATAGTTTATTTTATTTTGCTGTTTTAAAATAGAAATTTGTCTTAAAAATAATAAAATCATAAATGCAAAAGCAATTAATAAATCATTATCAAGCACATTAGAACCTCAAAATAGTTTTCAGTTATTCTATCATAAATTTTATTTTCTACTTAATTTTACTTCATTTTTTCATAAATTTCACAAAGAGCATCAATAAACTCTGGAATGTCATTTGGGCATCTACATACCCTATACTCACTAAAACCTAACTCTTCAGCTATTTCTTTATACTCTATATATAACTCAAATTCTGTCTCAGAGTTGTCAATAGTAAAAGCAAGAGGAAAGATTACTACTTTTTTATTTTTTATTTCTGTAAGTTTATCATCAAGTGATGGTTTTAGCCACTCCATTGGTCCCACTTTAGACTGATATGCTAAGTGAACTTGGTTAAAATTCATACTTTCATCTTTAAACATACTTTTTAATATCTCTACATGTTTTTCTATATGTTTTTGATAAACATCACCTTTATCAACTATCTTTTGTGGAAGTCCATGAGCTGAAAAAATGATATCAAACTCTTCATATTTGTCTTTTGCAATTGTCTCTTTTACTCTGCTTAGAACTGCTTTATTATAACTACCGTTTTGAAAAAAGTGTTTTATCTCTACTAAAACTGCATCATCTCCATGTATATGATACTGCTCTTCAAAATCTTCAAGTGATGATTTAGTTGTTGTAGTTGAAAACTGAGGATAAAGAGGAATTAGATATATCTTTTGAACTTTTTCTTTGTTTAATCTTTCTATAATTTCTGAAGCAAATGGGGGAGTGTATCTCATAGCAAAATCAACTACAACATCATCTCCTAGTTTTATTTGAAGTTTCTCTACTAAGGATTTTGTATATCCTACTAAAGGGGATTTTCCACCTATTTGTTTATATATATCTTGAGCTTTTTCTGTTCTCATAAATATTATCATAGTAGCAATAAATTTTCTTAAAAGTGAACTCTTCATCGTTAAAATATTTTTATCATTAAACATATTTGTTAAAAACAGTTCAACCTCTTCAAGATTGTTTGGTCCACCCATATTTAATAATATTACTGCTTCTTTTGCCATCTACTCTTCTTTCGCATCATCTCATATACTAAAGCTTACCTGTCGGCAAGATTAGTCAACCTTGACTAATAAACTAATATCATAAACTATTTGCTGTAATGGTAACATCTCTTCATATATTTTATAGAGAGTATCTATAAATTTATCTCCATCTTCTATGAGCTTTGGATTTAAAATTTTATAAGTTGCCATCCCTTTGTATAAAAACAGATGTGAATTAATCATCTCTGAGTTTACACCTCTTGGAAATCTTTTATAACCTTTTTCTATGACATTATAACCTTTACCCATTAAAGAGTGAAGTAAATCATTTAACTCTTGTCTTTTACGTGAATCCTTAATATACTCACGGTACGCTTCAAGCATAGGTTTTTCAAACCATCTAACACCAACAGCTATAAAAAGTTCATCTGGTGAAAAGTGTAAGTAAAAAGATGATGTTTGCATCCTTGAGCCTGAGCCTTGCCAAAAAATTACACCTATTCTATGTTTTAGTGGGATTTTATTTGCACCCATTCTACGAGTATCTCTATAAATTCTAAAAAGTGATTTATTAATTTTTGGTGAGAAGTTTATAGTTGGTTCTAGTGCCATTAAATGCTCACCAAACTCATCTACAAAAGCACGAGATGGCTCAAGTATAAATTTTTCATACTCAGCTCTATGAAGTTCGAACCATTCTTTTGAGTTATTTTGACGAATTGATTCTAAAAATGGTAATGTTTTTTTACTAAAGCCTACAAATGACAAATATTTTTCCTCACTTATATTTATTTCGTCATCCTGAACTTGATTCAGGATCTTATATAACTTAGATTCTGAATCAAGTTCAGAATGACACACTGTTTATATTTTAGACTATTTTTCTATTTCTAAATGCAAGTGCTATTACAACAAATAAAATAGCATAAGTTATAGGAACAAAATCTGGAATTGGAACTGGATCACCTTTAGCATATGAGTGCATTCCAGCAAGATAATAATTTACTCCAAAATAGGTCATAATAACTGATGTGTATGATAATAAAGAGATAACGCTATAATTAAATTCACTATAAATAGATTTAATAAATCTTAAGTGAAGTACAATAGCGTAAATTAAAATAGTTACTAAGGTCCATGTTTCTTTTGGATCCCAGCCCCAATATCTTCCCCAAGATTCATTTGCCCAAACACCACCAAGAAAATTACCTAAAGTTAAAAATGCCAATCCTATCATAATACTCATCTCATTTATGGCATTTAATTCTTTAATAGATAATGAAATTTGTTTAGAATTTTGCTTATTAGCAATGATGAAAAGTAAGATAGTTATAAACCCTAAAAGAGCACCTAAACCTAAGAAACCATAACTTGCAGTAATTACAGCAACATGTATGCTTAACCAGTAAGAGTTAAGAACAGGAACAATATTTGTAACTTGTGGATCCATCCAGTTTAGATGTGCAACAAATAAAATAAGTCCTGTTAATACTGCGGTTGATGCCATAGTCATAGTTGATTTTTTTGAAAATACAAGACCTGCTAAAACGGTTGCCCAAGCTATATATAACATCGATTCATAACCGTTTGACCATGGTGCATGATCTGCTATATACCACCTAACTCCCATCCCAAATGTATGAGTAAAAAATAAAATTATTAAGGTATAAAAAGAAACCTTTGATACTATATTTATATTAAATTTTGGTTTAAGTATTTTAATAAAACTAAAAATTAAAAGTATAAATCCTACTAAAAGATAAAGTGGATAGATTGTTTCAAATATACTAGCTTCATTATAAAACATCTCAGCTTTAAGCCTTTTTTCAGACGGCATTACCGCCCCTCCATTTGCTCTTTGATATGCAATAATTTTATCAACTGCTTTATTTGCCAATGTCCAGTCTCCACTCTCAACAGCATCATTAACAGCTGTAAAAAAATCAAATGCAATCTCACTAATTTTTAGAGCTTCATCTTGAGGAAATGTTTGAATTGCTTCCATGGTTGGAAACCATTTATTATTTGCCTCATTGAGTTTAGGCCATATTTTTAGTAATGAACCAGAAAAAACTGCATATGACACATTTATACGTTCATCAACTTTTAAGATTGCATTATCAAATAAATCTCTAGTTTTTGCTTCTTTTCTTGCAGCATTCTCAACTGCTTCTTGTATTTTATACCCTTGTAAAATCTCAGGGTTATCAAAAAACTGAGAAAATGATGCATATTTAGTATTTGGTTCTAATCCCAAAAGTTCATTTATTTTTTCATTTTTTGTAAGAATGATTTTTAAACTTCTATAACTTTCAGGCTTTGCCAACATTCCTAAAACAACTTGATTTGAGTTTAAACTAGAAGAGCCAATTTTAATGGTTTCACTTTTATGAAGTTTTACCAATATCTCTTTTGACAAGGTATCCATGGGTTTCATTCGACCTGCATTATCTTGAATAGTAATATGCCCAAATTTAGTTGCATGTTCTTTTTGGAAGGCTAATACAGTTTTTATCGCTGGATCTAAATCTTGTGCATAAGAGGGTGTAATACTAAAAAGTAAACCTATTGAAAGCATAAAGCCCAATACTTTTGAACTACTAGCATCTTTAGCTTTTTTCGATAATTTTGAAAATCTATTTCCTCTTGAGAAAAGAGTCCAAAACATTCCTAAACCTAAAAGAAAGTAACCAATATATGTTGGCAAAGTTCCTGGATCTTTATTTACAGATAAAATTGTTCCCATTTCATCTTTATCATATGAAGATTGAAAAAATCTATATCCACGATGATATAAAATATTGTTCATAAAAATTCTATATGGCATATGAATATTTTGCTCTTCATCAATAAGCTCAACTTCACTTGCATATGATTCTGGTGACATAGATCCAGGATAGCGGTCTAGTTGAAAATCAAGAAGTTTAAGCCCAAAAGGAAGAGTTAGCTTTTTAGAACCATATGATATATAAACATCAACTCCATCAACTTTTTTGTGATACTCTTTTGCCATTGTACCAGCAAGCCCATAAAGCATCAAATATCTTGAAGTTTGATTAACTGTTATTTTAAACTTTAAAGCATCTGTAGTTGGTCTTGTTCGTGAAGCATTTGGATTTGAGATAATACTTGAAACTGCATGTTTATAGTGCTGTTTTAAAATAAAACTACTTCCCTTTACACCAAAAAGCATATCTTGTGCAAATGCTACTTTAGAATTTGGCACAAATTTCCCTTTTGATTTATCAATCATATTTATATACTGAAACTCCACATTATGTTTTATAAATAATTTAGAATCTTCAGTAAAAATTGATATAACTGGCTTTGAAAATTCTTCACCTGAATCAAAATCTAAAACTAAAAAATCATTTTGATAAAATTGACCTCTTTTTAGCTTTATTATTTCATTTAAATTTTCTTGATTAACTGTTAATTCAACCACTTCATAACCACCACTATCACCTTCTGATAAAGTTTCTATAGCATCTGGAATATACTCTACAAGTCTAACATTTGTCTTTTTTATACCAAGAGTTTCAGATGAATCAAGAGTTACAGATGAAAATAAAGAGTTATCAGTTCTTTTTGATAAATAAACTACAGAGGAATCAGAAGCCTCTTTATCATTAAGCTTTACTTTAACATTAAAATAAGTATTTGAACTTATCATTGTAGTTGCTGTTTCACCTTCACGAATATGCATAGTACCTTCAAAACCAATAAAACGAGTCATTGCAGCACCAATAATAATAATAAGAAAAGATAAGTGAAAAATAAATATAGGGGCTTTTTTAATACTAAACATTTTATACTTGATCATATTAAAAATGAGATTTATACTTAAAAGAGTTAAAAGTATTTCAAACCATCTAGCATTATACACATCTGCTTTAGATGTTATAGTTCCATAATCATTTTCGATAAAAGTAGCATAACCAACAGCAGCAGCAAAAATTAGCATCATTACTACCATAGTTTTCATAGAACTAAAAGCTGAAATAAGTTGTTTCATATATATCCTTAAATTAGAAAAAGGATATTTTAGTTAAAATTAACTAATAGAGGGTTAAACTCTATTAGTTTATACACTATTCTTCTAATTTAAATGTAATTCTGAAGTCTCCACTCTCTAACTCTTTTGCTTCATGAGAAATATTTAAAGGAATTCTGTCATATAATGGAAAAGGCTCATGAAAAAAAATCCCTACTAGTCTATCAGTTGAACTTTTAAGTAGACTAAGCCCACATATTGTGTTTACCATTGGTTCAGGTGGTTGACACTTCGTTGCATCATACTCATAGTAAATTAAGCCATCCTCTTCATACTTATAAAAATCTAGTGTAGTTCTTGGAACTTCTATTAACTCTTTTGCCATTTTTATTACCTTTTATAATTGTATATATACTGTTGCTCTTGGTCATTCCATATAAAATACTTAGAAACTTTTTCAAAAGCTTTTAAGATAATCGTTTCATGAGTATTATCTCCATATATTATAATTGGAGTATGATAATATTTATGATATGTCTCTATAGGATGCAATAAAATCTCTTTAAATGTGATTTCTATCTTTCCATTATATGGTTCAAAAGGAACTGTAGAAATTACAGTTTTGTTTTTTACTTTGCATTTAAAGTGACAAATGATATAAAATTTATCTATTTTTACGAAATCTAGAAGTGAAGATACTCTCTTGTTTTTTTTCATAAAATTTCCCAAAAAAATTATTTATTAATTACTAAGAGCAAATTATATTCCATGCATTGTAACACTATATTTTTATTTTAATCTCAAAACACTTTTTATCTTCATCTAAAAGTTCTACACTGCCACCATGTGCTACAGCAATTTGCCTAGAGAGTACAAGTCCTAAACCATTTCCTTTAACTTTTGTGCTTTTAAATGCTTCAAAAAGATCTTTTTTATTTTCTATCTCTATACCACTGTCATAAATATAAAACTTATGAAATTCATCATCACATTCATAAACTATCTCAACAACTCCATCTTCATTATCATCAAGCTCTATAGCATCTATTGCATTTGTTAAAAAGTTAGAAAAAAGCATCTCTAAAAGATCTTTATCTGCATTTAATATAAAATTTTGCTTTGGAAAAATAAATGAAATCTCTTTGGTATATCCATAATAACCCATAACAGTTACCAACTCATCTTGAAGCTCATTCCACCCAAACTGTGTCGTATTTGTAACTACACCTTTACTAAACATCAACGTTGCTTTTATAATTCTGTCTATTCTTGCGACTGATTTTTGTATCTCTTCAACTATAGGTATATTTTCAGGTATCACTCTTTTTTTTAATGTTGAGCTTAAAAGTGAAATAGAGCCTATTGGATTTCTAATTTCATGAGAGAGATGTGCTGCCATTTGTCCCATGGTAGCAAGGTTTTCTTTTCTTTTTTGCTCTGTAATATCTGTAGCACTGAGCATCACTTTATCTTTATATGACGAACTTTTTATAAGGTAAAAGCGAAACTTAAATTCAACTTCATAATCACTATTTTTTGATTTCAACAGCTCAAGTAGTTTTCCTAATGCTTTTGCTCTTGAGTTTTGTAAAAAAATATTTCCATCATCATTTAGTATCCAAATAGCGTTTGGCAAAAACTCAACAACTCTCTCAACTGTATTTTGTAGATGATCATAAGATGCTTTTAGCTCATTAAACTCATCTTCTACTCTATAGGTTTGCTCTATTAGTAAAGTTAACTCCTCTGGGGTTATACTATCTTCAGGCATTACTTACTAAACCCAAGTAAAATTTTATAAAGTGAGTGTGCATCATCACTTCCACATAACTCTCTTATGGAGTGCATTCCAAATGTGGGAAGTCCTACATCTATCGTTTCTATCCCTAATCTTGTTGCCGTGATAGGTCCTATAGTTGAGCCACACCCCATATCACTTCTTGTAACAAATTGCTGAATTGGTTCATTAAGTGAAGATGCAACACTCATAAATTTTGAGATTGTTTTAGAGTTTGATGCGTATCTTTGGTTTGCATTTACTTTTATAACACAACCTTTATTTATATAAGGTGCATGATTTTTATCATGTTTTAATGGATAGTTTGGATGAATTGCGTGAGCATTATCAGCAGATATCATTATGGATGTTCTTATCATTTGTATATACTCATCATAATCACTATATAGGCGTCTAAGTGTATTTTCTAAAAAACTACCACTAGCACCAGAAGTTGACTCACTTCCAACCTCTTCATGATCACTGGCAATAAAAAGCATAGGTTTACTTATATCCACACTACAGATACTAAGCATCCCCACATAACAGCTAAGAAGATTATCTAACCTTGCACTAGCAATAAAATCATCATTCAAACCAACTTTGGAAGCTTTTTGAGTATCATAAAAACTAAGCTCACTTGCATATAGCTCTTTAACATCTAATATCTCTTGTTTTGAGAGTTGCCATTTTAAAAACTCATCAAATTCAAAATCTTGGCTTGTAGTTAAAATAGGACACATATCTGTTTGTTTGTTTACAGTTCTATCTTTGTTTGCTTTATCATCCAAATGAATAGCAAGTGAAGGTATAGTTGCTATCGCTTTTTTTACATCTATAAAAGCCTCCCTTAGCTCATCTTTAGAGTTAAGATAAGATACACGACCAGCTAAAGACAAATCTCTATCAAACCATGGATTTAAAAGTAACCCACCATATGATTCAACTTCAAATTTAACTACACCATGCTCTTTTGTTACAGGATTTGGTTTTAGTTTTAGGTTTGGTGAATCAGTATGGGTACCAACCATAGTATAAGCACTATCTTTTGAGTAAGTAAAAGCTATAACAGATGAATCATTACGAGTTACAAAGTATTTGTTACCATACTCCAACTCCCATTTACCAAGCTCATCAAGT
This sequence comes from Sulfurimonas sp., assembly GCA_022712845.1. Next base: position 12,403 of record JAFLJV010000198.1, read on the forward strand.
TTTATAAATCCAGCATTTTCAAACATTCCACTCATGTTTTGCGTAACATGAAATGGTGTCGGTGAGGCATCTAAAAAACCTAATAATCCATCGTTAAAATCTTTTTTATCCATTGGGCTTCCTAATTTTTAAATTATTTAAATTATTTAAATTATACATAAACTTCACAAATATAAAAAATGAGAAAAATATGATTAATTTAGATGATTATTATTAAATTGTACTTGAAATATTCTTTTATTAAGAAGCTCTTCAAATATATATTTGTATAATCCAACATGAAAAAATCAAGTATTACTATTATAGTATTTGAAACCGTATCTCTTTTTTTATTATTTATTGTTTTAAATCAAATTTATAACCTCAATAATACTTTATATACTAAATCGCAAGATAAATTTAAGATGACACAAGCATCTGATAAACTTAGACAAAGTTCTGATGACTTAACTCACTTTGCAAGAACATATGCTATTACAAACAATCCAGTTTTTCATGAACAATACTTTAATACTTTAAATATTAGAAATGGTAAACATCCAAGACCTAAAATGTATGATAGTATCTATTGGGATTTAAACAAAGACATTAGACAAGAAAGACATGAAAATACCAAAAAATTATCTTTAAAAGATATCATAAGTAAACTTAAATATACTAAAGAAGAGCTTGAAAAATTAGCTTTATCTGAAAAAAATTCAAATGATTTAGTAAACTTAGAGATACAAGCTTTTAAAGCCATGGCAAAAAATCCTCCAGATCAAAAAACTGCTATCTCTCTTTTGCATTCAAAAAAGTACTATGAAGCTAAACACAAGATTATGAATCCTATTGATGAATTTATGATAATGCTAAATGAAAGAACACAAAAAGATTTAATCATTATAAATAAAAAAATTAATTTTTATTTTATAATCTTTTTTATTCTATTAGTTATTTATATTGTAGGTAATTTTTTAGTTTTTAGATTTATTAAACAATCTTTAGAAAATATTATAAAAGATAAAACAAAAAACTTACAACTTTTAAATAACAAGCTAGAAAAAAGTAAACTAAACTTATTAACTACTCAAAAAGCAAAAGATGATTTTATGGCAAATATGAGTCATGAACTTAGAACTCCATTAAATGCAATTATTGGCTTTAGTAGTATATTATGCAAAAAACAGATAGATGAAAATTATCTAAAATTATCTAAACAGATACATTCTAATTCAAAATCTTTATTAACCCTTATTGATAGCATTCTTGATCTCTCAAAAATTCAAAATTCAAAGTTTGAAATAAATATATATAAATTTAATGCTTATAATGAGTTAACAGAACTTTGTTTTGAATTTAACATTTTATGTAAAAACATAAATATACATTTTAAAAGCACTTTAAATAATAAATTAAAAGCAATTTTTCTTGGTGATTTCAATAGGATTAAGCAAATAATACTAAATCTTATCTCAAATGCTACAAAGTTTACTCCATTAGATGGAGAAGTAATATTAACATGTGACTATTCTAATAAAAATCTAATTATTGTTGTTAGTGATACTGGAATAGGCATGGATATTAAAAAGCAAGATAAAATATTTGAGCCTTTTGAACAAGCTGATGGAACAACAACTAGAAAATATGGTGGAACAGGACTTGGTTTATCTATCTCACAAAGTTTAGTTCAACTTATGCACGGCACAATAGAATTAGACTCTGTGCTTGATAAAGGTACAGCCTTTAAAATTACTATACCTCTTGAAAAAACAGATCAACAAATAGAGATACAAAATAATATAAACACAACATACAATCAAGAGAAAAAACCATTGAATTCTCATATTTTAGTTGTTGAAGATAATAAAACAAATCAACTTCTTATCAAAATGTTATTAGAAGAGTTTAATATCAGCTGCGATATTGCTGATGATGGGTTAATAGCAACTAAGATGTATAATCCTAGTAATCACAAATTAATTTTAATGGATGAACATATGCCAAATATGAATGGTATACAATCTATGAAAATTCTAAGACAAAAATATGAAGATAGGTGTGGAGCTATCATTACTCTTACAGCAAATGCAATGAAAGGTGATAGAGAAAAATTTCTACAAGCTGGTATGGACGATTATTTATCTAAACCAATAAATGAAAATCAACTTTACACTACTCTTAAAAAATTTCTATAAAATATCCACATATTCATTTTCATCCAAAGCAGATAGTATTTTTGTATCGACTCTAATAGCTGAGTCAATCACTACATTCTCAAGTTTGGATATTATAGTTAGTTTTAGTTCTCTATTTCCAGGATTTTGTCTAACTAAAAAATATAATTCATCAAGTATTTTAGTTTCATTATCAAGTCTTATGGCTAAATGTATTGGCTCAAGTGGGGTTTCTCTTATCTCTTTTTTAACTTTTTTAGTTTCTTTTATAGCTTGTTTTAAACTCATTATTTTAGAAACACCAATCCGTGTAAACATTTCAGTGTGAGTTATCTTTGCTTTAAAAGCTACTGGTTCTTCTAAGTCCATCTCACTTAATTGCTCTAACTTATCAGAAAAAAGCATAATCTCTATATTTCCGTGAAAATCCATAAGATTTACTATACCAAACTGATTTCCTTTTTTTGAAACCTTTTTTTGTATCTCTTCAACTTTTCCTATAAAAATAGCGTAAGTGCCATCTTTTACACTCTCTAACTCAGAACTCATTGTATATTCTAACTCATCAAGTCTCTCTCTATACTCATCAAGAGGATGTCCCGATAC
>JAFLJV010000199.1 GCA_022712845.1 Sulfurimonas sp.
TCATAACTTTAGCCATAATTACACCTGAAGCAGTACCTACTGAGAATGCAACAATACCAAGAGCCATAATAAACATAGTATCTGGAACTAAGAACTCGTTAGCTGCTAGTTTTGAGCCAACACCTAAACCTAAGAAAATAGTTACAGTATTGATAAGTGAATTTTGAAGAGTGTCATTTAGACGCTCAACGACACCAGATTCTTTTAAGAAGTTACCAAACATAAATGCACCAATCAATGGTGTAGCCGCTGGTAAAACTAAAATAGCAAGAGTTAGAACCATTATAGGAAAAACCAATTTCTCTAAACGAGATACATGACGAAGAGTAGTCATCTTGATTCTTCTCTCTGCATCAGTCGTTAATGCTCTCATAATTGGAGGTTGAATAATAGGAACCATAGCCATATATGAGTAAGATGCAACTGCAATAGCACCTAATAATTCAGGGGCAAGTTTAGTTGCGATAAAAATCGATGTTGGACCATCCGCTCCACCAATAATTGATATAGCAGAAGCTTGTTGAAGTGTAAAATCAGCAAAACCATAGTGACTTAATGCGACTGCACCAACAAGTGTTCCAAAAATACCAAACTGTGCAGCTCCGCCAAGAAGTGCTGTTTTAGGATTAGATAAAAGTGGACCAAAGTCAGTCATAGCCCCAACACCCATAAATATAAGTATGGGAAACATCTCATTCGCAAGACCCATATTATAAATAACACCTAAGAAGCCATGATCACCCGCGATACCTGCAATAGGGATATTAGCTAGTAATCCACCAAAAGCAATTGGTAATAATAACAATGGCTCAAAACCTTTTCTAATTGCTAACCAAAATAGAAAAAAAGTAAGTAAAATCATAAGTATTCTACCCCATGATTTATGAAAATCACTCATCTCTTGACCATGTGCATCTAATTCATCAGGATCAGGATTTAAAAATGCATTTATTCCTGTTGAACTTAAAAAGCCACCTATCATCTCTGAAAAAGGCTTTGTTTCATAAGTCTCTTCCATATGAGTTGAAGAAACTTCAGCAGCAGGAGCACCTGCATTAAGGGCACTAAAACTAAACAATATAAGTGCTAGTAATTTTATAACAAAAAATTTCATCTATTTATCCTAATACAGCTACGACTTGGCCTTCTACTACTTTATCATTTGTAGCAACATTTATAGATTTAATAACACCACCACGAGGAGCTACAATATCTATCTCCATTTTCATAGATTCTAAGATTAGGATTACATCACCTTCATTAACGCTTTGACCTGGATTAGCAACTATTTTCCAAACATTACCTGGGAGAAGAGCTTTAATATCTATAGCATCTCCAGATGTTTTAGGTGCTGACATTGGAGCGACACTCTCTCCATTTACTGCCATTACTTGAATATCCGCATCACCTTCTGCAACTTGAACACTAAATTTTTGACCATCTACAACTACTGTATAATTACCATTACCCATATTTGAATTTCCTTCATTTTTTTTCATTTCTGATATTTTACGAACATTTAGCTCGCCTTTACCTTTTAAGAATGCTATACCCTTATCTTGACAAGCTGCCGCAATAAAAATATTTTCTTCAGTTATCTCAATATTTTCTTCTTTAAGTCTTTTTATCCAAGTATCTAAAGATTTACTCTCATCAGCATTTGCTAAATCAAGAGCATTTTCTGTAGTTGGTTCAAGGTTTAGTTTTTCTGAAGCAATTTTTACAATTTCTGGATCTGGAGCAACTGGTGTTTTACCAAAATATCCGAGAACCATTTTTCCATAACCAGGAGCTATTGCTTTCCAAGGACCTTGCATAACATTATTAAGTGCTTGTTGAAAATAAAACTGTGAAACAGGTGTTACAGATGTTCCATAACCACCTTTTTCAACAACCTCTTGCATTGCTGCAATAACCTCTGGAAATTTGTCTAAAATATTGTTATCACGCATCATTTGAGTATTAGCAGTTAATGATCCACCTGGCATTGGTGAAAATGGAATAACAGGAGATACCATTGTTGCTTCTGGAGGCATAAAATAATCAGATAAGCAATATTGCAACTCTTTTTCATAAGTTAGAATTTTATCAATTTCTAAACCACCTAAATCAAAATCTAATCCCTTTGTAGCATGAAGCATAGTTAATATGTCTGGCTGGGATGTTCCACCACTTACAGGAGCGGCAGCCATATCTATACCATCAACACCAGCTTCTAAAGCTGCCATATATGCAGAAACAGAGACACCTGCTGTTTCATGTGTATGAAGACGAAGATGTGTTCCCTCAGGAACTAACCCTCTAGCCATTTTAATAGTTTCATATACTTTGTGAGGGTTTGAAGTTCCACTAGCATCTTTAAAACAAATACTATCATAAGGAATACCACTATCTAAAATTTCACGAAGTGTTTTTTCATAAAAATCAACAGTGTGTGCACCATAACAACCTGGAGGGAGATCCATCATTGTTACAACAATTTCATGTTTTAATCCATGATAAGAAATTCTTTCACCTGAATATTTTAAATTTTCAACATCATTTAAAGCATCGAAGTTTCTAATAGTTGTTGTACCATGTTTTTTAAACATTTTAGCATGTAAATCTATTAACTCTTTAGAACCAGTATCTAACATTACAGTGTTAACACCACGAGCTAGAGTTTGAAGATTTGCATCAGGACCTACAATTTTACGAAATTTATCCATCATTTCAAAAGCATCTTCTCTTAAATAAAAGTATAGAGACTGAAATCTAGCTCCTCCACCAAATTCAAAGTGAGTTATCCCTGCTGTTTTTGCTGCTTCTACTGCTGGAAAAAAATCATCCATTAGTACACGACCACCAAAAACTGACTGGAAACCATCTCTAAAAGTTGTGTCCATTATATCTATAAATTTTTTAGCCATATTAATCCTTAACCTTCTCTATGATGTTTTATTGCTGCTGTTATTGCTGCAACAATCTTTTTTTTATTATTTTGATTATTTACTGCTGACACACTAGCATTCGGTTTTACTTCAGGGAAAAATTTATTTATTATTTTTGACATTAAATTCATCATTAATATCAAAATAATTAAGAATAGAAGTACTGTTCCCATTCCTAGTCCCATAAATTTAAAGCCCTCCAATATGAGGTTAGTCTCCATTAATATACCTTTTTACTATATATTTTCGCGTTATTATATGATAAAGATGTTTAAAAAGGGTTATCAATTGTCTTTTGAGTTTAATTATAATTGAATTGTTACCTTTTGATTATATACTTCCTGTAAATTTATATAAATAGGATATTTTAAATGATAAATGAAAACGTTAGAAAATTTGGTTTAATTAATACGATAGAGGGATACTCATATATTATCTTAGTTTTTATAGCTATGCCAATGAAATACCTTATGGATATTCCAATAGCAGTAAAAATTGTTGGAATGATTCATGGTGTATTATTTATAATATTTTTATACCTTGGTGTTAAGGCTTGGATAACTGCAAAATGGTCCCTATATCAAACTATAATATTTTTTATAGCTTCTCTACTTCCATTTGGAAC
>JAFLJV010000248.1 GCA_022712845.1 Sulfurimonas sp.
TGTCAGATGGCTCATAAACTTCAAGCTTTAAATTATGAATAGATTCTAAATTTAACATTAAAACTCTTCTTCTGAAGTATCATCGATGAAATTTTTTTTTACTTTATTAGTTTTTATACCCTCTTTTTCTATTTTTTTAAATATTTCTACATTGTATTTTTCTTGAATATTTGCAAGATTTCCCAAGTCTTTTTGAAGTTGAGAGAGTTTTTCACTTTTATTTATTATGTAAGGAGTTAGAATTACAATTAGAGTATCTTCTTCATTTGTTATATTGTTTGAAGAGAATAGTTTTCCTAAAATAGGTATATCTCCTAAGATAGGAATTTTAGTTTCTGATTCGATATCATAACTTTTAACAAGTCCCCCAATAATGATATCTTCACCATGACGAAGAATCGCTTGAGTTTTAATCTCTTGTTTTGAAGTAACTGGTTGACCAGATGCATTGTTTGAACCATCATCTGTTACATTTTCTAAAATTGCTTCAATATCCAGAGTCACTTTATCAATTGAGGAAACACGAGGTTTTATTTTTAAAGTTAATCCAACCTCTTCTCTTTTAAAATTATTTGTAATCCCTGATACTGCGTTTGATGTTGAACCGCTTAAGATAGAGATAGTTTTACCAACATAGATAGAAGATTCTTTGTTATTAACACATAAAATTGATGGATTAGATACTGATTTTGCAGCACCTTTTGTTTGCAAAAAATCTATTGCAGCACCAAGAGCAAGACCTTTATTCCCTATAACTGAAGCACCAATAGCAGTACCAACTACACCTTGAACAGGAAGAAATGAGTTACCAGCAAAGTTACTAGCAAAAGAGTAAAGTCCTCCAGATGTTAAAGATGCTCCATCAAAACCATACTTAATACCTAAATTTTCACTATTGTTTTTATTTATCTCTATAATTCTTGCTTGAACATAAACTTGATATTTTTCTTTATCAAGTGCATCAATAATTACTTTTATACCCTTAATAATACTTGGCTCACCAACAGCTATAATTGCATTTATCTCTTCACTCATAGAAAGGTTTGGTTTAAGTGCTGGATCTGTAAAAGTTTGTTTTGAAATAATGTCATTTAGACTAGCAAGTACTGATTTAGCATCAGCATTTTTAAGAGCAAATATCTGAACACCCTTATTTATACCAGATTCAACATCAAGTTTTTGGATTAATTTTTCTATCTTTTTTACATTTTTCTCTATTCCAATTACTATAATTCCATTTATATTATCATCAAGTAAAATTTTCATTTTTTGGGATTCAATTTTTTCGTTAAATATAGATTTAGAAATATCAACTATTTTTTTTAAAAGTTTTTTTGCATCTGTTTTTTCTATCGGGATTATTTTGATAGTAACTTGATGTTTATTGTCGATATCTTTTATAATTTTTTTTATAGTTTCTATATTTTTTGGATAATCAGTTATAAGAATTGTATTTGTTTCTTTAATAGTCATGAGTTTTGCTGTTTTAGAGATAAGATAACGAATTTTTGCAGCTATAACATCAACTTTTTCACTTTTGACTTTAATAGTTTGAGTAACCATCAAAGAACCATAAAGTCTTTTATCTTGTTTAACAACTCTTACATTGTGTTTTGCTGCTTCAGTTGAGCGAACTATCTCATATAAAGAGCCATTTCTTACTAAGGTAAAACCTTTTGATTCAAGAACAGATATTAAAATGCCTATAAGCTCATCATCATATATTGGAGCATTACTAACAAAGTTTATAACCCCTGTAACCTTATGGTTTACTAAAATATTTTTATTGGTAGTTTTAGCAATAAGTTTAATAAAATCATTTATATCTAAGTCTGAAAAATTAACGTTTACCTGTTCTCTTGCATTTAAACTTATTAGCAAAGTGAGTGTTAATATTATAAATCTAATCAATTTCATATATCAATTCCTTTTCTTCATTATCTCTTAGTACTACTATTTGTAGAGTTTTTAATTTTGATAAGTTGCTGTATATACTAATCACATCATTATATGATTTTAAAGTGATATTATTTGCTTTTATAATTATATCTCCCTTTTTAAGTCCAAGTGTTGCAAATTTTGAATTTTTTACAATGGAGTTTATCTTAAACCCCTTTATTTCATCGCCTTTTTTAACTTCACTTATAGATGTTTCTTCCCATATTTTCATAGGATTGGCAATATAGTTAGATATTTCAGATCTTTGTATATTCATTGGTTTTGCTAATTTATTTTTTAAAGGTTTTTTCTTTATTTTTGTAATTATAGAACCTTTTTTAATCTTTTTAAGTTCTAAAATATATTTTTTGGAATTTTTTATAAATGTTGCACTTTTTAGTGCAATAGATATTAATTTAAACCCTTGATAAAGTTCTCCAATGGCAATGATAGATGTTTTTTTACTACTTGCTCTCATAGCGATAATTACAAAACCTTTTGTTTTTGTACCGTATAGACCTTTTAAGACCATATTTGACATGCTTGTGTCTTGAATTTTAACAGCATTGTATTCTTGTTGTATACCACTTTGTCTAACAAGCATATTTTTAAAATCAACTCTTTGATATGGTGGTTGATAACTATTTTTTGAGTTAAGCTCAATCCCGTCACTTGGAAGATACCATAAAGCTACCAGAGATAAACCTTTTGCGATTACAAACATTATTAGAAGTTTGTTTGCAACATCAATAAGAAAAGGGTTAGAAATTTTTAACATATTCATATTCCCCATTCTCAGATTTTTTAAGTTCATTTAGAGTTTTTTTATATTTGTTTTTCATAGTGTTTGATGGAGTTAACTTGATATTTAAGCTTTTGTCCATAATATTATAAACACCATAAGCTTTACCAAATTCTCCAGTTGCATATATATGTGCATTTAATGGGCTTAAAATTGATACAATAACATCAATATTATCTATCTTTATTGGTATAAAAGATTTTGCTATTGATGATAAAGTTATATCTTGTGCATGAAATTTATTGAAAACTAAAAATGCAGATAGATTTACTTTAGAGACTTCAGCACTCTCGATTGATTTAAAAAACACTTTTGCATTTCGAATCTCTAAATTTAAACCTTTGTCTTGCACTTCTTCCATAGATATAATCACAGATGATGGTTTTAGTTTACTTTCTATGAAATAATATAAATTTACTTTAGGAATAAAATAAATAATGGATGTTATAAAGAACATAAGATATGCAAAAAATATAAGTATTTTTTTTACCATTTTATTTCCATTTTAAAACTTGCTTTTTTATCATCTAGTCTTTTTATATCCAACTTATTAATTTGATATGTTGCATTTAAAATCTTACTCATTAAAAAATTAAGTGTAGCAAGGTTTATACTTTTTGAATTAATATGTAGTGATGATTTTTTAAAGCTATAATCTAATTGTGCTGATTTTAAAGTTGGGCTTTTTAAAATACTGCGAAGTGATATTTTTATTTTTGATTTGTTTTTATATTGAGCCTTTAAAGCACTAAGTTCTGTAGATAATATTTTAGCTTCTTTGTAAGATTTTTTAAGCTCCTTAAGTTCATTTTTAGTACTTTGAAGTTTAAAAATTCCTATAATTAAAATAGTCATTATAAGTGCAGCAATGTATAGAGGATTTAGACGATTCATAATCTTACCTCCAATTGCAAGATATCATCTTTATATGTAGAAGTAAACTTAACATTTTTAATGTTTAAATAAGAAGTTATATGTGTAAAATTTTTATTTTTAATGCCATTAAAATTTATAATAATTTTATTGTTTTTTATATTTAATAATGTCATTTTTTCATTTTGTTTTAAAGAAAGAGCAAGTATATGAGATAAACTTTCTCTGAGCTTCATCTGTTTTTTATGTGTGTTTCTATAGTTTTTTAAAATTATTTTATTTTGAATCATAGTTGGCTTTAGTGAATATTTTGCATATAAATTATTTTTTTGTTCTATGATATCGTTTGTTTTTTGATGAGTGATATATAATTCACTAAATGTTAAAACTATAAAGATTAATAATACTGCAAAAATTTTATAAAGATTTTTTGTATCTACTATGTGACTAAATTGTTGAAGTATAATTTTATGCTTAGAAAGAGTAACCTGATTTAAGTCTAGCTCATCATTACCACCCCACATATTTGGTACTATAACAACTATCTCATCTTTGACATATATGCTTTCGTTTTCATTTATTTTTATAGCTTTTGGAAGGTATGAAAGCTCACTTTGTGCAAAGTGAATACTTGCAATACTTGAAATAGATATATTTTGTTTATTTAGAGTATCTAGTATCTTTTTATCTTCATATGCAAAAACTAAAAATTCAGAGTTTGTATTGCCTTTATAAACACTATAGTTATATTTTCCTTCGGGAAGTATATCTTCAAAAATAGAAGGAAGTAATTTTTTAACTTCTCCAACACGTTTTACAAACAAAGTTATTTTCTTTACCCAATAGAGTGATGGCGAAAGAATTATATCTACTGCTCCACTCACTTCTGTAGGCTCAGAATTTGGATCTAAAAATAGTATTTTAGTTTTTTTTTTAAATATCATAACTAAAATTAGATCCTTTCTTATTTTGTATATTATACTCAAATCTAATTATTGCTATTTCAGAGTTTTGTTTTAGCCTTATTTTTATATCTATATATGGTTCAAAATAACTAATTTTAAATTTTGAAATAGCATCTTCTTCATCTTTAGATAATGAAAGTGATTCTAAGTTTGTATAATTGCCAGCACTTTGACTAAGTTGTTTAGCTCTTTGTTTATCTACATCAAGTATTAATTCCCAAATCTCAGGTGTGGCATAGTTAACATCTATAGCATTATTTTTGTTACTGCTAATATAAAATAAATTCTCAAAATTTATATTTTTTAAAGAGTTGTCATAATATGTTTGAGTGTAAAAATCGTTTAATTCTTCTAAGTGTCTCATGGAAGTTATATATTCTCTAAAGAGATAAGGTTTTTCATTGAAAATATTAGAGTAGTATGATGCATCTTCTTTTATTCCACTCATAGAATCAAGCAGTATATCAACATAAACATCATTAACTAGATAACGTCCAATATACTTTTGCAATGCCTCAATTTTTTGCATATCGATTGTGTTGTTGCCATCATTTAAACTATTTGGATTAAATTTTGAGCGAGCGCTACTGAGTTGCATACTAAATGTTAAACCAGAACTCTCAAATTGTACAAAACTATTTTGTGATAAGTAAAGATGTAGATCTTCAGGAGAATTTTCATCTATAACAAAAGCTAGTTCTTGTGAATTTTGTAAAATTCTTAAAATATCGTTGATTATAGTAGTTGTTTGAAGCAGAGTATTTTCTTTTTTAACTTCACTTGATGCATTATTGATATATTTCATACCAATACCAAGGCTTAGTGTTATAGCAATTATAAAAAACATAGTAACTACAAGTGCAATAGCATCTCTTTTCATATTTATCCAATACTCATAGAAAATATTGGCAACAACATTGCAGCAACTATAAATCCTATAGCTCCACCAACAAGAAGTATAAGAGTTGGTCCAAGTAAAGTAAGAAGCATACTCATCTTGTCCCTATTTTCTTCAAAATATAACTCTGAGATATTTGTTAATACACTCTCCACCTGCGAAGTATCTTCACCCAATGCAATAGTTTGTATAAAAGCATAATCTATTTTTGTATCTGAATTATTTAGAGCAGTTGATAGATGTTTTCCCTCTACAACTTTTTTTGAAGCATCTATAAAAAGTTCTTTTATAACTAAGTTATTTAAAATATTTGCACTTAAGTTTATGGTTTGAACAAAGGTAACCCCTGAACGAACTAAAAGTGAGGCAATATATGAAAATCTAGCCAACTCACCTTTTTCTGCTATCTCCCCAAAGATTGGTAGTTTTAAGATAAGAGAGTGGATATAGTATTTAAATGAATAGCTTTTACTCATTAGTAAAGCGAAGATAGCCATAAAGCCAAATATTGATGCTAAGATGGTTAAAAAATTATTACTAAAAAAGTCACTTAAAGCTATAATAATTTGTGTTGGTTTTGGTAATTCTTGATCTAAATTTTCAAATATACTTGTAATTTGAGGTACTACGAAAGCTAACATAAAAGATATCATAAAAAGTGAAACAACTATCATAAAAGTTGGGTAAGCAAAAGCACCCCTTATCTCTTTTGTGATTTTTTCCTGCTCTTTTAAAAATCTTGATAACTCCATAAGAACTTCATCAAGTATGCCACTGTCTTCACTCACTTTTATAGATTCTTTAAAAAACTTAGGTAAAATAATTACACTCTGTGATTCTAAAGCTGTATAAAAGTTTTTACCCTCATCAAGATGAGTAGAGACTGTGTTTAAAAATAGTTTTATTTTTTTGTTATTTTCATAATGTGTTTGTACTATTTTAAGTGCAGCAACTATGCTTATACCAGAACGAATATACATAGATAGTTCACGAGAAAGATTTGATAGCTCACGTGAGGATATTTTATATCTTTTAGTAAGGTTTATGTTTTCAAAAAAAGATGGTTTTTCCTCATTTATACTTTGGTAAATTATCTTGTTGGCTCTTAGCTTGTTTTTTGCTTCATCAAGAGAGGTGGCTTCTATCTTATCGTTTAGTTTTTCTCCAGCAGAGTTAATTCCTTTGTATCTAAAAATCAATGTTTTACCTCTTGGGCTAGTGTTCTTTTTGCATCTACAGCTTCATTAATTGAGTTATATACTGGTGTTTTATTTAGATAGGTAGAATAATCATAAACTCTTTGTTTGTACTCAACTAACACTTGATCACCAACTCCTTTAGAATCTACTGAAAATGAAAAACAGATATTTTTTTCAATACCATCAGAATTAAAGTGTATCTTCTTTTGCATCTCTAAAGCACCTAAATTAAAATCATATCTATATACTACAACAGAATCGTCTAAAAAATTATCAAATGAGCTATTATTATCAAGTTTTTTATTATCAACATATATATCACAACTAGAGCAGTTATCTAAACACAAGAGTTTAACACTTCTCTCATGTGGTATGCTTTGAAGAGATTCCTTTAAATTTAGTAGAGATATTTTAATATTTTGTTTTTTTAAATTATCAAAACTGTTTATCGCTAAAGTGTAAGTTACACCTATAACAATTATCACGATAATTAACTCAAGTAAAGAAAAGGCTCGTTTCAAAAACTATTTACACTCACTCATCTTGATATCACTTTTACCATCTTCTCCACCTTCAGCTCTATCAGCACCCAAAGAGATAAGTTCAATACGATCATCATCATTTATATAAATAAACTCTTTTTGCCAAGAGTCTTTTGGCATTTTGTTATCTTTAAAATAACCACTACTTGAGTAATTTGGGTATTTTTCTATATCAGGATTTATCACCAAAGCAGTTAATCCCTCTTCAGTTGTCGGGTAGGTACTATTATCAACTTTAAACATATCAAGAGCACCGTTATATATGCTTTTCATCTGAACACAAACCAAGTTTCTTTTAGCTTCTTCACCTTTTCCTGTAAGACTCGGCATTACCATCGCCGCTAATGTCCCTAAGATAACTATCACTATAATCAACTCTATAAGTGAGAATCCTTTTCTTTTCATAAATAACCTTAATATATTTTAATTTATCTATTATAATGAAAAAAGCTTATATATAATAAAAACACTTACAAAACACTTATCAATAAACTTCTTTTATCTATTCATTCACAAAACCAAATAAAATTAATAATTTATACTTATATTATAAAACGTTATATAATAGATTAAGATTACATATATTTCGTTTAGTATCACATTATAAAACAATTATTAAAATTAATTATCGTTATCTACGACTTAATTAAAAAAACGGGTGCTTACTTTTCTATTTTTTCTTATAATTTACCAAATAATAATCTACTAAATTTAGCTTCAAACTTTTACCGAGACCACGATGTAAACTAATCATCCTAAAGGATCAGCTTCGCAAGTTAT
>JAFLJV010000200.1 GCA_022712845.1 Sulfurimonas sp.
GCAAAAATGATGGCACAAAAATTATCACCTTTTTCTATATATGAAAGACTAAAACAAACTTCTAAAATATCCAAAGATAAACTATATAAATCTTTTGAGAGCTTAAGTTCAAAAAATTATATACATCAACTTCAAAAAATAAACCATCCAAAAGCCACTAAAAAAATATACTTATGTGATACATCACTAAGGTTAGCATTTACAAAAGATAGACATTTTGGCAGACGCTTTGAAAATATGATATATTTAGAACTACTAAAATCAGGCAAAGAGTGTTTTTATGATGATGGCATTGATTTTTATATCCCAAAAAATGATGAAGTAATCCTTGGGATGCCATTTGCTGATGAGAGAGTTTTATTTAAAAAAATGGAAGCTATTGAAGCATTTATATTTACCTACCAAGTTAAAAAAGTGAGTGCTATCACTATGAGCAGAGAAGAAACTATATCCCACCCACTTTCACAAGTTGAGATGATACCTTTTGATATTTGGGCTATTGGGGATTAAAGACTTTTTACACTATAATTCATAATATCAATATAATTAGTTATTTAGGAATAAAAACTCATGAAGACAATTATATCTTTCATACTATTACTAACTATTACTTTAAATGCTGATAATGAAATAACAGGCTCTCAAGACATATGTGCAAATACAAATAAAGCATTTAGTCTTGATGGTTTTAGTTGTCCTAATGTTGGAGAATTAAAACTTTACTTTTCTACAAACTCTTATACAGTTACAAAAAAATCTTTTAAACATGTGAAAGTTTTTGCAAGGTTTTTGCAAAATAATCCTTGGTACTCTGTTGATATAATTGGTCATACAGACAATATAGAAGATTATGAGTATAACCTTAAACTTTCTAAAAATCGTGCAAATAGTGTTAAAAAAGCATTAATTAAGTGTGGCATTGATGCTTTTAGGATTTATACTCAAGGAAAAAGTTTTTTAGAACCTGCAGCTACAAATAAAAATACAGAAGGTCGTACATATAACCGCCGTGTAGAAATTGAACTTTTAGAATGAATAAACTCTGTGGAATAGATGAAGCTGGTCGTGGACCTATTGCTGGTGATTTGGTTATGGCTGGATGTATTTTAAACTCACATATTTATGGCTTGAATGATTCTAAAAAGCTAAGTGAAAAAAAAAGAGAGAGTCTTTTTGAGTTGATTGTAAAAAACTCCACCTACCATGTAGTAAAATTTACCCCTAAAGAGATAGATGACGATGGGATATCTATTTGTTTAAAAAGAGGACTTATAGAGATTATGGATACTCTTTCTTGTGATGAGTATCTTTTTGATGGAAATTCTAATTTCGGAGTTGCTGGATTACCAACTATGATAAAAGCTGATGGTAAAGTTGCAGAAGTTAGTGCTGCTTCTATTCTTGCTAAGGTTACACATGATAGAGATATTTTAAAAGAAGCAGAATTATATCCTGAGTATCAATTTGAAAAACATAAAGGGTATGGAACTGCTCTCCATGTTGAGATGATAAAAAAACATGGGTATTGTGAGATTCATAGAAAAAGCTATAAAATAAAAGCATTAGAAAAAACATTATTTTAAAATCTTATAATTATGGTTGAATTCCAAAAAAAACACTTAACACACTATTCTAAAAGTTTTAAAAATTCATCTTCTGGGACTGGTTTTGAATAAAAATATCCTTGAGCAATAATATTATCTTCTTTAAGTAAAAAATCAACTTGTTCTTGTGTCTCTATTCCCTCTGCAACTATATCAAACTCTAACGCCTTAGCCATTGCGATAATCGTTTTTGTAATAGTTACATCATTTTTATCATTTGGAATATCCATAATAAAAGAGCGATCAATTTTTAAAATATTTATAGGCATTCTTTTTAAATAACTTAAAGATGAATAGCCAGTACCAAAATCGTCAATACTTAAAAGCACACCAAGTTTATTTAAAGAGATTAAAATATTCATAATATCTGCGTCTTCGTTCATACTCAAAGATTCTGTTATCTCCATCTCTAAAGAACTTGCTTCAACACTATACTTCTTTAATTTCTGAAAAACAGTATCTAATAGCTTATCGTTAAACTGTTTAGGAGATATATTTACAGCAATCTTTTTTAATTTTTGTGTTGTAGATTTAAACTCTAATGCCATATCTAAAACTAACTCTCCGATAGGTATGATTAAGTTAGAATTTTCCGAAATCTCTATAAATGAATCTGGAAAAAGTAAGCCATGCGTTGGATGATTCCATCTAAGGAGAGCTTCTGCTGAAACAATCTCATTAGTTTTCATGTTATATTGAGGTTGATAATGCAGTACAAATTCTTTATTTTTAATTGCTTCCCTTAATTCTCTTTCAATTTTATAATCATTTTTTGCCTTAGTACCCATACTATTGTCATATATAGTATATTTATTTTTACCAGAATTTTTAGAGTAATACATTGCAATATCTGCTTGTTTAATTAACTCATGTATATCTGAGTTCTCTGCTGAGTAAAATGTAATACCTACACTAGAGTTAAGGTAGTATTTTCTACTCTCAATCTCCATCTCACTATTTATAATTTTCATAATATTGAAAGCTAAGCTAGAAGCTTGATCCGCATCTTTAGATATCACAACAAACTCATCTCCACCAAAACGAAAAATCATAGATGAATCATCTAGTTTAGCATCCAATGTCTTAGCAATATGTTTTAATATCTTATCTCCGATATAATGCCCAGCTGTCTCGTTAATCTTTTTAAAATCATCCAAGTCTATGAAAAAAATGGCACCTTGTAAACCATTTATATTTGCCGTATGTAAGTTGTACTCTAAAGTATCAGTAAAATAGTTTTTATTTGGAAGTCCTGTTAATTCATCATAAAAAGCAAGTTCACTTAACTCTTTTGAACGTACATTTATAAAATTAAATAGTCCATCAGACACTAAACCTAAGTTTTTTCTATGTGGTATTTCTATGGCTTTTGGTTTAGTAACTTTTTTATCAGTATTTTTTTCTTTTAATGCTACAACAGTTGAGCTAAAGTTTAATAAATTGTGTTCATTGCCTGTATAAAATTCTCCCAGTGTAAACATACCAACTGTTGGTGCTATAGAATTTAATACTTTAACTTCATACTCCACAAAGTCATGAGGTAAAAACGTTCTTCTGCCTACACAGTAATAATTTAAAATAACTTCTGGATTTTTTTGAATTAAATTATGGTTCATCTTATTTTGATGAAGAACTTTTTTTGGATCTCCATAACCTATATAAACACTATCCCCAACTTTAACATTTCCAGAAACTATAAAATTTTCACCATCAAGTGCTAAAATCCCACGTGCAATTAAATCAGACTTTCTTTTAATAATTAAAGGAAAAGATGAACCAACACCAGGTAAAGCTTCAACAATTTTTTTACCAAGATATTTTTTAAATAATTCAAGAGGCGTAAAAGTATCAATTTGCATTACACAATTTGCATCTGCTTTAGTTATCGTAAACATTTTTCCAATTGCATCCCAACCAAAAGAATTATCTATGTACACATCCAATGTATCAGAATTTAGTGATGCCATTACCGCACCATTTTCAATGATGTTGTTTGATTCTATAACAAATGTATCACTAAAAGTTGGGGTTGCTGCCACCCCTCCAGATATTGGAATATTTGGATATTTTTCATAAATTTCATCTAAAAATAGCTCTCCATTTATGCTACTAGCATCACTAAAGGAGATTAGGAGTTTTGTATTTTTTTCCATAACATTATCAGCTAATGATGTAGCAGTATTATTTGTTTGTGTTTTTATAAAAGAGGTCAAAATTGTTGTAGAGTCAAATGATAAAATACTAATAACTATTTGCTCATTGCTCAAAATTTCATCATTACAAATAGCCTCATCACTTGATGAACCAATGATTTTTGCTAGTGGAGCTAGTTTTACTAACTCATCTAAGACATCCTGTAAGTAGTTTGTGTCCATTGTTGCTGCAATAACTTGAATAAGTATATTTTGTGAATTTACAGAGATGAAGTTTTCTTTGGTAGGCATAGATTTATTTTTTAAAATGATATTATTAATTAACATTATCTATACCTTATATTAAACTTATACCTTAAAAGATTATCTTTAAAGTATTAAAAATTCTCCAATAAAATTACATTTACAAATGTATCTTCTTCTAAATCACTATCTTCTTGTCCTGTAATCATTAAAGCACTATTGTCTAACATATTTGTAAGTATTGCAGAGCTTCCAACTTTTTTACCATCAAAATTTACAAAATACTCTCCATCTTTTACAACTATATTACAAGCTGTAAATTCAGTAAGTTTACTTCTTTTTGTAAAATCCTCACTCAGCTTTGCTTCTACAGTTTTGTATGCACATTTACGACCTAACATTTTTGCTATAAGAGGAAGTACATAAAGAATGGATGTAACAGTTGAAGAGTACGCAAAGCCTGGAAGTGCTAAGACAAATTTATCTGATTTTTGAGCAACTAAAATATGTTTACCAGGTTTGATTGCTACACCTTTGTAAACTACCTCTGCACCAAGGCGTGGAACTATATCTTTTACAAAATCATAATCTCCAACACTCACTCCACCAGTACTAACTAAAATATCTGCACATGATAGAGCATTCTCAAAAGTATGCATAATAGAGTCTCTATCATCTCCAACTGTTCCTAGTTGAACAACTTCAGCTCCAGCTTGCTCAAAAAGAGCTGCAAGTGTATAGTTATTTGAACTTCTGATTTGTGATGGGTTGTCACTGTTTACACCAAGGTCTAAGATTTCACTACCTGTTGAGATAACTGCAACGCGAGGTCTAAGTGCAACTTTTACCATCACTTTATTTAAGCCAGCCATCACCCCAATCTGAGCAAAACCTATCTTTGTACCTTTTTTTATAAGTACTTCACCAGCTCTATACCCCTCACCAATTGGACGAATAGATGAGCCAAGAAGAACCATTTCATCTACAGTTATGCAACCATCATTTACACTAACATTTTCTATTTGAATTAAAGTATCTGCCCCACGTGGCATCATTGAACCTGTAAAGGTTTTAATACACTCTCCAGTTGATACTGCTCTAGTTTCTTCTTGTCCTGCTGGATTATCTCCAAGTATTTTTATACTTTTTTCACCTAAGTCAGAATAAATAACCGCATATCCATCCATAGAAGCTGTAGGAAATTGAGGGTCATTAAACTCTGCAACAATATCTTCAAATAAAACTCTTCCAAGTGAGGAGCTTAATGCAATATTTTCATATCTATTAGAGTTCACTTGAAGTAAATCTAACATATCTTGACTTGTTTCATAAGATAGTAGTTTCATTTTTTATCTCCTAAAATTCCACTTCCTTTTATCGCTGTTGAGCGATCAAGTGCATAAATGCGTTTGCCATCTTTTAAGTCATACTTCCAAATAGGGGCAGATGCTTTAAAATCTTCAACAAACTCATCTATAAATTCTAATGCTACTCTTCTTTTTGGTGAAAAGACGGCTGCAATATAAGATGACTCATGGAGCATAACATCTCCACGTGAATGAGCCATTTTAACGACTGCCCCACTTTTTTTGGCTTTTTCTTGCCAAGCTTTAAACCAAGACTCAAGTATTGGCTCATACAAATCAAAACTAAGCCCATCAATTTCATCTTCACTTCTTACAGTTCCAACAAATGGGATATAAGCTCCATAGTTACTTTTCTCTTCTTGCTCGTACCAATCTTTTAAGATTTCTGGTACATTTAAAGCTCCTTCATATAAATAAAGCACCTATCATCCTCCACAAACTGGTGGAAGTAACGATACTTTATCTCCATCTTTAAGCTCATGATCACTTGAACAAACAAGAGTATCATTTACTGCAACTGCGGAATTACTTAACCACTCTTGCA
>JAFLJV010000201.1 GCA_022712845.1 Sulfurimonas sp.
AACTTCTGGAGCACTTGATGTTATCTCTACATTGAAACTAACACTATTTCCGTCAATCTCTATACTATTTACAAAACCAAAAGTTACAATATCTTTTGTAAAACCTGGGTATAAAACTTTTGAAAGTGCTGAATTTACAATTTCATTTGTCATTATTACTATTCCTTAATTTGATTTTATCTCTTTGAGATAAGATTTATTTTGATATTCTACCATAAACAAGACAAAATATGTCTTGTTTTAAATTTAAATTATCTTATATCAATTAATTTATTTTAAACTAGTGCTTCAGCAGCTTCTTTCTCTTTAGCTTCTCTTGCTATTTTCTCGATAGCTTCAGGATTATCCATAATCTCTTGAGTTATTTTATAAGAGCAAAATTTCGGTCCACACATAGAACAAAATTCTGCTTCTTTAAATACATCTTGAGGTAGAGTTTCATCATGATACTCACGAGCACGTTCACCATCAAGAGCAAGTTCAAACTGTTTTTCCCAGTCAAAACCATATCGAGCATCACTCATAGCATCATCAATATCTCTAGCACCTTTACGACCACGAGCAATATCTGCTGCATGAGCAGCTATTTTATAAGCGATAATTCCCTCACGAACATCCTCGGCATTAGGAAGACCCAGATGCTCTTTTGGTGTAACATAACAAAGCATACTAGCTCCATGCCATCCACCAACAGCTGCACCAATAGCAGAAGATATATGATCATATCCAGCTGCAATATCAGTAACTAATGGTCCAAGTATATAAAAAGGTGCTTCATGACAAAGTTCACGCTGAAGTTTCATGTTACGCTCAACTTGATTAAGTGGAACATGTCCTGGACCCTCAATCATAACTTGAACATTTTTCTCCCAAGCTCTTAGAGTTAAGTCACCTAAAACTTTAAGCTCACCTAGTTGTGCATCATCACTTGCATCGTACAAACATCCAGGACGAAGGGAATCACCAAGCGAGAGAGCAACATCATATTTTGCACAGATATCTAAGATTTCATCATAAGCTGTATAAAAAGGATTTTCTCTATGGTAATGCATCATCCATGCAGCCATAAGTGAGCCACCACGAGAAACAATTCCCATTTTTCTTTTTGCAATTTTAGGCATAGTCTCAAGTAAAAAACCTGCATGAATTGTAAAGTATGAAACACCTTGTTTTGCTTGACGCTCTAAAACATCAAGCATAACTTCTATACTTAAGTCTTCTATCTTATTTCCAACATCATGAAGAATCTGATAAATTGGAACTGTACCTATTGGAATTTTTGAAGAAGCAATTACAGCTTTTCTAATCTCATCTAAATCTCCACCAGTTGATAAATCCATCGCAGTATCAGCTTTATAATGCTGAGAAACTTGCATCTTCTCAACTTCACCTTGTACATCAGAAGCTATGGCAGATGAACCAATATTTGCATTGATTTTACATTTTGAAGCGATACCAATAGCCATCGGCTCTAATGTTGTATGATTTACATTCGCAGGGATAATTAATCTCCCACGAGCAATTTCACTACGAACTAATTCAGGAGATAAATCTTCTACTTTTGCAACATACTCCATCTCCTCAGTTATTATACCTTCTCTAGCATAATACATTTGAGTTCTAACAGAATCATTTTCTCTTTTTTTTACCCACGAAGCTCTCATGATTTTCTCCTATAATAAGATTATATATTATATATATTAATTAATGTAATGTGGAAATATAATCAAATAAAGTTAATATAATATTAAGTTGTTAAATTGATTGTGTTTTTTGGATTATTTTGAATTATTTTTGAGATTAAGATATTAAAAGCCAAATAAGTGTATAATTTCGTAACACTTTTTAAAAGCAGGGGTTTTGTTGTCTGATTTAACGCTTATATTACTAGCAGCAGGTAGTTCTGTGCGTTTTGAACTTGATGTAAAAAAACAATGGCTTAGAGTTGGAAACCAACCTTTGTGGCAATTTGTAGCAGATAAGTACAAAAAAACTGGTTTTTTTGAGAAAATAATTATAACCTCATCCCTTGATGATATTGAATTTATGAAAAATCATTGTGAATATATATTTATTGAAGGCGGAAAGAGTAGGCAAGAGTCTCTAAAAAATTCTCTTAAAGAAGTAGATACTAAATATGTATTAGTAAGTGATATTGCTCGTCCATGCATAAACAACAAGCTTTTAAATACTCTTATATCTCATATGGGAAATAGTGATTGTATAGTCCCTTATTTAGAAGTTAACGATACTATAGTTTATGGTAATGAAACTGTTGATAGAGAAAAAGTCAAAAGGGTTCAAACACCACAACTATCGCTTACATCGGCTCTAAAGGGTGCTTTAAAACAAAGTGAAGAGTTTACTGATGAAAGTAGTGCAATAGTTAAAAATGGTGGTTCAAGAGAGTTTGTTTTAGGTGATAAAGATGCAGATAAAATAACTCACTTATCTGATTTAAAAAAATTATCATGCTTAGATGCTCCATCAGATGAAACCTTAAGTGGAACTGGTTTTGATGTTCATGCTTTTGATGAAAACACTCAAATGTATTTATGCGGTGTTAAAATTGATACAGATTATGGATTTTTAGCACACAGTGATGGAGATGTAGCAATTCATGCCCTTATAGATGCTCTTTTAGGTGCTTCTGGTATGGGTGATATAGGAATTATGTTCCCAGATAATAACAATGCTTATAAGGGAATAGATTCAAAGAAGCTGTTACAAATTGTTGTTACGAAACTTCTCAATTTTGGTTTTGTTATAGTAAATATAGACTTAACTATCGCTGCACAAAAACCTAAAATAGGTAAATATAAACTAGAGATGAGAAGAGTGCTTAGCTCTATTTTAAATATAGAACAAGTAAGAGTAAACATAAAAGCAACTACGACTGAAAACCTAGGTTTCATCGGAAGATGCGAAGGTATTGGCGTTATTGCCAATGCTAATTTAAAGTATTATGATTGGACAGAAATTTGAAGATATTAATTATAGAAAATGAAATTTACTTAGCTCAAAGCATTGCTACAAAGCTTAGTGAACAAGGGCATGTTTGTGAAATGTGTACATCAACAAAAGATGCGATAAAAAGTAACAACTATGATGTTGTGTTATTATCTACTAACATAAATGGACAAGATTTTAATCCTGTAATAGAAACATTTAAAAAATCTATTATTATCTTAATGGTTTCATATATCAGTAACGATACTGTATCAAAACCTCTATCTTGTGGTGCTAAAGATTATATACTTAAACCATTTATGATAGAAGAGCTTATAAGAAAGATAAACCATTATCAAGATTATGAAAAACTTAAAAAAAGAAATGAAGCTTACGATAAATATTTAACATATACTTTCTCAACTGTAAATACAGAACACGATTACGATAATGTAGATCTTCCCCTTTTTATATCTTCATCTTATCAAAAACATGCTGATTTTTTTGCTTTTGAGTATTCAAAGAAAAAAAATCAACCACTTCACTTTATTACACTTAGTGATCCAAAAGCTATGGATGAAATAGAACTAATTGGTGGAAATTCCATAATATATATCATTGACCTACAAACTTTAAAAAAGAGTGAGAGAAAAAATTTATACTCACTTGTTGAAAATAAAAAGGTAATTATTTCAAGTACTGACAAAATTGAAGATGAAGAGTTTAAAGTTTTAGAAATTAAAAGTGAAAACAATATTTTTGATCAAGGTGAAATTCTTCCTATTGAAGATTATGTAAAATTCATGGTTTTAA